>JAUIBM010000651.1 GCA_030428345.1 Alphaproteobacteria bacterium
ACCAGGACCTTTGTCGACGATCGACCCGATACCGTGGTGCGGGGCACGGCGATCCGCGCCAATGACGGCGTGCATGTATCGCTTTCCCAGCCGCAGAAGCGCGAATTGCAGCTTCCCGACGCAAGCTTCATTTCCACCCATCTGGTGCAGGTGATCGAACATGCGCGCAAGGGCGATCTCTTCGTCAAGCGCGCCATTTTCGACGGTTCGGAGGGCGCGGACGAAGTGGTGACCTCATCCACGGTGGTCGGGACGCCGCGCACGGTTTCCCAGACCTTGCCCGGCGAAAAGGCCGAGGCGGTCCGCCCGGTAGCCGAGGAGAAGGCCTGGCCCGTGACCATTTCCTATTTCGACGCTGATCCGGGTCGCTCGGCCGAGGCGCTGCCCAATTACGAGGCCTCGTTCCTGCTTTACCCGAACGGCGTGTCGCGCAAGCTGGTCATGCGCTATCCGGACTATTCGCTGACGGGCGAACTCACAGGCCTGGAAATGCTAAAGCGCACCAGTTGCAAGAAGCAGAACTGAGCACCGCGCACAGGCGCTTTTCCGCGCCTATTCGCGGCCGGGCTTGCGAAACCCTCTCGGACCCTCGAAGGTTATCCCCAGTCCCAGCGCATCAGCGCCGAATCGGCCGCGCACCGAATCCATGGCGCGTTCGGCCTTGGCCCGCTTGGTCGCATCGATATCGACAAGGTCGGCTGGATCGGCGGTCTCGTCGGAGATGAGCGAACTGACCCCGATCCCGATCAGGCGGAAACGCGCGCCGTCCGTCTCCTTGTGCATCATTTCCAGTCCGTGCCGGTAGATGCGATCGGCCAGCTGGGTCGGATCGCTCAGCGCCCGGTTGCGCGTGCGCGACTTGAAGTCCGTTGTCTTCATCTTGAGCACCACGGTCTGGCCGGCGAGGTGGGCTTTCTTCAGCCTCGCCGAGACCTTTTCGCTCAGCCGCCGCAGGATCGGGGCGAGGGTGGCCGGATCGGAAAGATCGGTGTCGAAGGTCGTCTCCGCACTGATGCTCTTCGCGTCGCCATGCGGGTCGACGCGGCGCTCGTCCTGTCCGTGCGAAAGGCGCGCGAGGCGCAATCCCATCGAACCATAGCGCCTGACCAGATCGCTCTCGGCCATGTCCTGGACCGTTTCGAGGGTCTCAATGCCGTCGCGGGAAAGCATCGCTTGCGTGGCCTTGCCCACTCCCCAAACGATCGACACCGGCTGCCGCCGCAGGAATGACTGTGCTTCGGCCTGCCCGATCACCGAAAAACCGCGCGGCTTTTCCATGTCCGAGGCGATCTTCGCCAGGAACTTGCAATAGGAAAGCCCGACCGAAACCGACAGGGAAAGTTCACTTTCCACCCTAGCCGCGAACCGCGCAAGCACCTCCGCCGGCGAGGCGCGGTGCAGGCGCGCCGTCCCGCCCAGATCGAGAAACGCCTCGTCGATCGATAGCGGCTCGACCTGCGGCGTCAGTTCGCGCATCATTTCGCGGATCTGCCGGCCCACCGCGACATATTTTTCCATGTTGGGCTTGATGACCACCGCATCCGGGCAGGCCTCGAGCGCCTTGAACATGGGCATGGCCGAGCGGACGCCGCGAATCCGCGCCACATAGCAGGCAGTCGAGACGACGCCGCGTCGGCCGCCGCCGATGATTACCGGCCTGTTGGTCAGTTCCGGATTATCGCGCTTCTCGACCGAGGCATAGAACGCGTCGCAGTCGATATGCGCAATGGAAAGGCTCTCAAGCTCTTCATGCCGCAGCAGGCGCGGACTGCCGCACCGGACGCAGCGCCTGGCGGTCGCCGGAGGGCGGGCAAGGCAGTCGCGGCAAAGCGCCCTGTAGGGTTCGGCCTCGCTCGCCATGCCTTGTC
>JAUIBM010000081.1 GCA_030428345.1 Alphaproteobacteria bacterium
TCGTATGGTGTGCGGTCGTCTCGATCGTCGCCCTGGCCATCGTCAAGGCGGTTGTCGGACTGCGCGTCTCGGCAGACGACGAGGCAACCGGCCTCGACCTCACCTCGCATGGCGAGGCGGCCTACCACAGCTGAGTTCGAACAAGGACAGGCGGCGCAAACGCCGCCTGTCAGAGTCCCGTCGGAGCGTTCGCGTTCCAACAACTGGGGTCCGGTTCGCCGGACCCTTTTTTTGTGCCGTGGTTTCGCTGCATGGTTAACAGCAAGTTTACCTTCACGCTCTAGGCTGGCTTTCCGGGACCCTGCGTCCCCGTCACATCAACGTCTGGGCGGAGTCCGGCATGCAAGTTTCGGCGATCAAGATGGGACAGCGCGAGGCGCGGCAGTCGCGGCCGCGCAACTGGCTTGCGGGTCAGATAGGCGTCCTTGCGGGGCTGGTTGTCATGGCCGGCGTCGCCTATTGCTTTGCCAGCCTCGCCACCTGGTCGGTCGACGACCCCAGCCTTTCCAATGCCAGTTCTGCCATTCCGCGCAATGCCGGCGGAATCCTGGGGAGCGTTCTCGCCGACCTGCTGATGCAGTTCACCGGTCTTGCCAGCGTCGTGCTGCTCGTGCCGCCGGCGATCTGGGCGTGGCTGAAGATCGTCCAGGCGCCGATCCGCCGCTTCCGCTCGCGCCTGATCGCGCTGGTCCCGGCTGTGCTGCTGTCGGCCGCGACGCTCGGTTGCCTCGGTCGCCCGCAGACCTGGCCCCTGCCCACCGGCCTTGGCGGCGTTGCCGGCGATCTGGTGCTCAAGATTCCGGCCGCCGTCATCGGCCACTATCCCACCGGCTGGGTCGCCGGGCTGCTGGCGATCGTGCTCGGCGTGCCGGCCATCGTCACGACGCTCTATTCCGCCGGGCTGATCATGCGCCGCGATGCAATCGGCGAACTGCTCTACGATCCGGAGACCGGAGAGATCATCGAGGAGGACGAGGACGACGATACCGGACTGGCGCTCGGCGCGCTGACCCATTGGTATTATCTGCTGCGCGCCCGCATGCGCCGCAAGCCGGCCGTCGGCCGCGACCCGGCGCAGCCCGTCCGCGCCCGCCGCGAAGCCACTCCGGCCCGACCGGGCCTGCTGGAAAGGGTTTCCGGCGCCTGGCGGCAACTGGTCGCCCCGCCCGATGACGGCCTGGCCGAATTCGAATCGGGCAATCGGCATGAGCCGGGCTTCGGCCCTCCCCCGGTCGATCCCGACCCGCGGGACGATGACGAAGAGGATGAGGGCGACTATCTGCGCGCGCCCGATCTCGCGCCTGAATATGGCGAACATGTCTATGGCGACGAGAAAGACGAAGATGAGGACGAGGATGCCGGTTTCGACTGGAACCCGGCGCCCGCCCTAAACAGCGGCCAGAACGAGGGCAAGCCAACGCTGGTGCAGCCGATGAAGCAGAAATTGCAGCCCGGCAAGCGGGTCGTTCGCGAGGCCCAGCCGAGTTTCATCGACGCCGACGCGTTCGAGCTGCCCTCATTGCACGTGCTGGCCGAGGCCAGGTCGCTGGGCAAGGACCCGTCCCTCTCGACCGAGGCGCTGCAGGAGAATGCGCGCCTGCTGGAAGGCGTTCTGGAGGATTTCGGCGTGCGCGGCGAGATCATCAATGTTCGCCCCGGGCCGGTCGTCACCATGTACGAACTGGAGCCGGCGCCGGGCATCAAGTCCTCGCGCGTCATCGGCCTGGCCGATGACATAGCCCGCTCCATGAGCGCCATCGCGTGCCGCGTCGCCGTCGTGCCCGGCCGCAACGCCATCGGAATAGAACTTCCGAACACCAAGCGCGAGACGGTCTATCTGCGGGAATTGCTGGCGAGCAAGGATTACGAATCGACCAAGTGCCGCGTCGCCCTGGTGCTCGGCAAGACCATTGGCGGCGAACCCGTCATCGCCGATCTTGCCAAGATGCCGCATCTGCTGGTTGCCGGAACCACCGGCTCGGGCAAGTCGGTCGCCATCAACACCATGATCCTCTCCATTCTCTACCGGCTGACGCCGGAGCAGGTGAAGCTGATCATGATCGACCCGAAAATGCTGGAGCTCTCGATCTATGACGGCATCCCGCATCTGCTGACTCCGGTCGTTACGGATCCGAAAAAAGCCGTCGTTGCGCTGAAATGGACCGTCCGCGAAATGGAGGACCGCTACAAGAAGATGTCCAAGCTCGGCGTCCGCAACATCGACGGCTACAATGCCCGTCTCGAGCAGGCGCGCAAGAAGGGCGAGGCGCTCAAGCGCACCGTGCAGACCGGCTATGACCGCGAATCGGGCGAGGCGATCTACGAGACGGAGGATCTCGATCTCGAGCCGATGCCCTTCATCGTCGTGATCATCGACGAGATGGCCGACCTGATGATGGTGGCCGGCAAGGACATCGAGGGCGCGATCCAGCGTCTGGCGCAGATGGCGCGCGCGGCCGGCATCCACGTGGTCATGGCGACGCAGCGTCCCTCCGTCGACGTCATCACCGGCACGATCAAGGCCAATTTCCCGACCCGCATTTCCTTCCAGGTCACCTCGAAGATCGACAGCCGCACCATTCTGGGCGAGCAGGGCGCCGAGCAGCTGCTGGGCATGGGCGACATGCTCTACATGGCCGGCGGCGGGCGCATCCAGCGTGTCCATGGTCCCTTTGTCGCCGACGACGAGGTGGAGAAGGTCGTCGCGCACCTCAAGACCCAGGGCGCGCCGCAATATCTCGAATCGGTCACCGAGGAGCAGGAAGAGGAAGAGGCTTCCGGCGGCGGACCGGCCGGCACGAACCAACTTGCAGAGTCGAACGACGTCTACGACCAGGCCGTGGCGGTGGTGCTGCGCGACCGGAAGGTCTCGACCAGCTATATCCAGCGCCGGCTGGGCATTGGCTATAACCGGGCCGCTTCCCTGATCGAGCGCATGGAGAAGGAAGGCCTGATCGGCGCCGCCAATCACGCCGGCAAGCGCGAGATTCTCGTGCCGGGCGAGGACGAGACGATTTAGGGCGCCACCCCTTCGTCGCGTTTTCACTGCCTCTTGACGGCCCGAATCAGCTATCCCTCTTGCGGCGATCGGGCGAGATGCGGACCGGCAGGCCGCCGATGGCGCCGACCCGTCGCCCGCCTTGATTCGGCCATTCGGGTCGGCCAAATGCAGCCCGTTGGCGACTGCGACGCAATTGACTGGAAGGACAGGCAGAGCATGACAAACTACCGGCGTCTTATCCGCCTTGCCGGCGGTGCGGCATTCCTGCGGGCGGCGACCCTTTCGCTGTTCGCCCTTTCAGC
The DNA here is from genome assembly GCA_030428345.1 of Alphaproteobacteria bacterium. Taxonomy (GTDB): domain Bacteria; phylum Pseudomonadota; class Alphaproteobacteria; order Rhizobiales; family Rhizobiaceae; genus BOKV01. Next base: position 3,304 of record JAUIBM010000081.1, read on the forward strand.
CGGCCTCGCCCAGGCGCAGAGCGAGGCCTCCGCGCCCGCTTCCGCCCCGACCCAGCGCGAAACCGTCGCCCAGCTTAGCGAACATTTCGCCTCGGTGCCGACCATGGCCGGCGAATTCGTCCAGTTCGGCCCCAATGGCGAACAAACCGGCGGCACCTTCTATCTCGAGCGGCCGGGCAAGATCCGCTTCAATTACGAGAAGCCGGCCGCTGTCGAGGTGATATCCAATGGACGCACCGTCGCGGTTCACAATCGCAAGCTTAAGACCTGGGACTTCTACCCGCTCGACAAGACCCCGCTCAAGCTGCTGCTCGCCAGCAAGATCGATGTCGACGACGACACCATTCGCGACGTCGTCAGCGAGCCGGACCTGACCACCGTCGTCATGGGCAATGACAGCATCTTCGGCGATTCGGTGATCACGCTGATGTTCGATCCGCAGAGCTTCGATCTGCGCCAGTGGACGATCAAGGACGCCAAGGGCAAGGAAACCTCGGTGATGGTGTTCAACGTCCAGAAGAATGTCGAGCTGAAGGACGCGATGTTCGAGTTCGACGAACGCGCCATTCGCCGGCAGTTGCAGGAGCGCGCCTCCAACCGCTAGCCTCCGGCCGATTTCCGGTGGGCCGATTTCTGGTGGACGGAAGGATCGGGAGACAGTGCGCGCTTGCATCGGCTGCGCCTGATGCGCAATCTGGCGGCCACCCGCCCGCCGCGCTCACCGGATCAGCCCATGCCCCTGAAGATCGCCACCTGGAACATCAATTCCGTGCGCCTGCGCCAGGGTCAGGTGGAGCGGTTCCTGACCGAGCATGAACCCGATCTGCTCTGCCTGCAGGAGATCAAGTGCCAGAACGACCAGTTTCCGGCCAAGGCGTTTCGCAAGCTCGGCTATGAGCATCAGGCCGTGCATGGCCAGAAGGGCTATCACGGCGTCGCCACCCTCTCCCGCCGCCCCCTGTCGGAAATTCACTCCCGGGATTTCTGCGCCGTTGGCGATTCGCGCCATCTTTGCGTGGTGTTCGAGGCGGGCGGGCAGCTGATGCGCCTGCACAATTTCTATGTGCCGGCCGGCGGCGACGAGCCCGACCCGGCCATCAACCCCAAATTCGATCACAAGCTGCGCTTTCTCGCCGAAATGGAGGAGATCGCCGCGCTCGACAGCAATATCCCGACGATCCTGGTCGGCGATCTCAACATCGCCCCCCTGGAAAACGACGTCTGGTCGCACAAGCAATTGCTGAGGGTGGTCAGCCACACGCCGATCGAGACCGAGGGCCTGACCCGCGTCTACGAGAAGGGCGGCTGGAGCGACCTCATCCGCGCGAAAATTCCGCCGCACGAGAAGATCTTCACCTGGTGGAGCTATCGCGCCCGCGACTGGGACGTCAGCGACAGGGGAAGACGACTCGACCATGTCTGGGCCGCGCCGCAGATCGCCGACCGCCTTGTGGATTTGCAGGTGATTCGCGAGGCGCGCGGCTGGCAGCAGCCTTCCGATCACGTGCCGGTGGTGGCCACGCTCGACTATTCCTGAGATTTCTTGTCGGTCGGACCGGCATTCGGCAGGTCGGGAATCGAATCGAGCCTTTGCTTGACCTGCGATATCTGCCCGATCATCCGCCGCACCGATCTGCCGATGCGGTCGTGCAGGGCGATGGCGGTGTCGGGATAGGCTTCCAGCATCCGGCGAAACAGCGGCCGCGGCACGAAAAGCACCTCGCTGTTGTGGCGCGCCATCGCCGCCGCCACGCGGCGGTTCGGCGTGAACAGCGACATTTCACCGATCAGGGAGCCGGCCTGGCAGGATTCGAGCACGATCTCGCGGCCCTGGCGAATCGCGACGATGTCGATCTGCCCGTCGGCGACGACATAGCCGCCGTCGGCCTCATCCCCCTCCGCGAACAGGGGATGGCCGCCCGGGATAAGCCGATGTTCGGTTCCGAATGCCAGCAAGCGCAATTGATCCTCGGGAATCTCCCGGAAAAGATCGACGCTGGAAAGAAGACGGATGTCGTCGTCGAGTGCCATCCGATTAAGCTATCCTATCGCGCCGTCCATACGTCAACGCAGCGGGCAAAACTGTACACCGGACTTTCGCAAGCCCTTTGCCGGCGTATCCCCAGCGGAATAGCCGGTCGAGTTGCAGCTGCTTGAGCCCCACCTTTGTCAGGCCGAGTTCCCGGTTTGGCCCACGCCGGGAATTTGCCTCACGGAACAAGCTTGTAGCCGCCTCCCTCGGTAACAAGCAACCGTGCGTTGGAGGGGTCCTTCTCGATTTTTTGGCGGAGGCGGTAAATATGCGTCTCCAGGGTATGAGTCGTCACGCCGGAATTATATCCCCAGACCTGTTCAAGCAATTCGTCCCGGCCGATGATTTTCTGGTCGGCGCGATAGAGATATTTGATGATCGCGGTCTCTTTTTCGGTCAGCCGAACCTTGCCGCCATTTGATTCGGTCATGATCTTTTGCGCCGGCCGGAAAGTGTAGGGCCCGATCGTGAAGACCGCATCCTCACTCTGTTCGTGGGTGCGCAACTGCGCCCGCACCCGCGCCAGCAGCACCGCGAAGCGGAACGGCTTCGTCACATAGTCATTGGCGCCGGCCTCAAGCCCCAGAATCGTGTCCGAATCCGAATCATGGCCCGTCAGCATGATGATCGGCGCCTTGAAACCGGTCTTGCGCAGCAGCTTGACCGCCTCGCGGCCGTCCATGTCCGGCAGGCCGACATCCATGATCATCAGATCGACGCGCTTGGCCCGGGCGGCCGCTATTCCCTTCGCGGCGCAGGACTCCGTCGAAACGTCGAATTCCTCATACAGCGACAATTGCTCGATCAAGGCGTCGCGCAACGCCTCGTCATCCTCTACAAGAAGGATGTGCCTGGAAGTCATTGGTCTCGTTCCTCACGCATGCGGGGCCGCCCTTGCGAACCATATCGCATGTTTCTTGCTTCACGAAATGTTAACAACAAGTCACAATCGTCCACGAAGGCGTGATACCGGGCCGCAAATGCCCGTTCGCAAGACTTTGAAGCCGTCTTTGACCAGGAGCGGCGGGCGCCGGACATGGACGGTTCGCCGTTCCCCGCTGGGGCCCGCGCATGCCGGCCTGCTGGACACCGGCGGCCGCGTGCTGCCCTGCAACCTGGGGCGAAGCGGCATCGCCACGCGAAAGCGCGAGGGGGACGGGGCGACGCCCGCCGCTCGGCTGCGGGTGGTCGCGGGCTGGTACCGGCGCGACCGGTCCGGGCCGATTCCCGCCGCCTGGCTTCGCGTCATCCGGCCCGATAGCGGCTGGTGCGACGATCCGGCGAGCCCGGCCTATAACCGTCCGGTGTCGCTGCCATTCCGGGCCAGCCATGAAAGGCTGCATCGCCAGGACGCCCTCTACGACATCTGCCTCGTTCTCGACTGGAATCTTTTCCCGAGGTCGCGCGGGCGCGGCAGCGCCATTTTCCTGCATGCCAGCCGGCCCGATGGCGGCCCGACCGAGGGATGCATTGCGCTCGAACCGCGCCTGCTGCGCCGGATGCTTCCCCTGCTCGCCGGCCGCGCCATTCGCGTCGTTCCCTGAAGCATTGCCATCGGCGCTGCGCGCTCATCGCCGGAAGCGCCCGCCCGAGAAGGCCTATCTGCCGCCGAAGATCGCGCTCCCCACGCGCACATGCGTCGCGCCATGGGCGATCGCCGTTTCGTAGTCGCCCGACATGCCCATGGAAATCGATTCGACCCCGCACTGCCCGGCCAGTTGCGCCAGCCGCGTGAAATGCGGCGCCGGATCTTCCTGCGCCGGCGGGATGCACATCAGGCCGGTGATCGACAGGCTGTGCCTATCGCGGCACTGGCGCACAAAATCCACCGCCCGGTCCGGCGCGATGCCGGCCTTTTGCGGCTCCTCGCCGATATTGACCTGGACGAACAGGGTCGGACTGCGGCCCTGTTTGCGCATTTCCGCGGCCAGCGCGGCGGCGATCTTTTCCCGATCCACCGTTTCGATGACGTCGAACAGCGCAACCGCCTCTCCGGCCTTGTTGCTTTGCAGCGGGCCGATCAGGTGCAGTTCGATATCGGGATGCTCGCCCTTGAGGGCCGGCCACTTGCCCGCCGCCTCCTGCACCCGGTTCTCGCCGAAGCGGCGTTGCCCGGCCTCGATCACCGGGCGGATATCGCCTGCCTCGAAGGTCTTGCTCACCGCGACCAGGCGCACCGATCCGGGGGACCTGCCAGCCTTGGCCTCGGCGCGCGCGATGTTCTCTATCACCTTGCGATAGCGCTCGATTTGCCCGCTCATGCCGCAGAACCTCCATCGTCCAGACGGCCAAGCGGCGCGGCAAGCGCCTTGGCTGTTGATTCTTGCGTGAAATTCTGATTGACCACCCGCATCTCCCCGATTGTTCAGACAGACCTCAAAGACGGCGCATATGGCAAGCCAACGCTACAACGCAAGGGAAACCGAAGCACGCTGGCAGAAGGTGTGGGACGAGCAGAAACTGTTCGAAACCCCTTTTGACGCGGATAGCGGCCGCCCGAAATATTATGTGCTCGAGATGTTCCCCTACCCTTCAGGGCGCATCCACATGGGCCATGTCCGCAATTACGCCATGGGCGACGTGATTGCACGCTATATGCGGGCGCGCGGTCACGACGTGCTCCACCCCATGGGCTGGGACGCCTTCGGCATGCCGGCCGAGAATGCGGCGATGCAGAACAAGGTCCACCCGGCGAAATGGACCTATGAAAACATCGATACGATGCGCGCCCAGCTGAAGTCGATGGGCCTCTCGCTCGACTGGTCGCGTGAATTCGCCACCTGCGACGTTGAATATTACCACCGCCAGCAGATGCTGTTTCTCGATTTCCTCGAGAAGGGCATCGCCTATCGCCGCAACGCGAAGGTGAATTGGGACCCGGTAGACCAGACCGTCCTCGCCAATGAGCAGGTGATAGACGGCAAGGGCTGGCGCTCGGGCGCGCCGGTCGAGCAGCGCGAATTGACGCAATGGTTCTTCCGCATCACCGACTATGCCGATGACCTGCTGGCCGCGCTCGACACCCTGCCGGAATGGCCGGAAAAAGTCCGGATCATGCAGAAGAACTGGATCGGCAAGTCCGAGGGCTTGCGCCTGCGCTTCGCATTGGAAAATGCCCCGGACGCGCAGGGCGATGTCACCGTCTTCACGACGCGGCCCGATACGCTGTTCGGCGCCTCCTTCATCGCGGTCGCACCCGATCACCCGCTGGCCAAGGCCGCGGCCGAGAGCAATCCGGAGATCGCCGAATTCATTCTCGCCTGCAAGCGCGGCGGCACCACCGCAGCGGCCATCGAGACGGCTGAAAAGCTCGGCATGCGTACTGGTATCGAGGCCGTCCATCCCTTCGATTCCGCCTGGAAGCTGCCCGTCTACGTCGCCAATTTCGTGCTGATGGAATATGGCACCGGCGCGATCTTCGGCTGTCCCGCGCATGACCAGCGCGACCTCGATTTCGCCCGGAAATACGATCTGCCGGTCAAGCCCGTCGTCCTGCCAGCGGGCGCCGAGCCTGCGAGCTTCACAATTGGCGCCGAAGCCTATGTCGGCGACGGCACGCTGTTCCATTCGGATTTCCTGGACGGCATGAGCCCGGCCGAAGGTTTCCAGGCGGTCGCCGACCGGCTGTCGACGAGCGATCTGGGAGGCTATCCCCAGGCCGAGCGGGAGACCAATTTCCGCCTGCGCGACTGGGGCGTTTCGCGCCAGCGCTATTGGGGTTGCCCGATTCCGGTCCTGCATTGCGAAGCCTGCGGCGTCGTGCCGGAGGCGCGCGAGAACCTGCCCGTCAGGCTGCCCGACGATGTCGAGTTCGACAAGCCGGGCAACCCGCTCGACCGTCATCCGACCTGGCGCAACGCGACCTGCCCGAAATGCGGCGGCCCGGCATTGCGCGAGACCGACACCATGG
>JAUIBM010000082.1 GCA_030428345.1 Alphaproteobacteria bacterium
CCCGATGCCTCCAGGTAGACTTTGAAGTCCAGCGCCGCCTGCGGATTCGAGATACCGAACCGGTTTATGAGCGAGGCACGCGTCGCCGCACCGTCCCAGAACAGAAGACGATCAAGGTATTCGAGGCGTTCTCGCTGGGCGTGTTTGAGGTCGTCAAAGGCCATGGCCAGTCCTACCTTGACTCCCGCAAATTGTCCATCTAAAAAATATACGTATAATAATTATTGGTGCGGAAATGAGGGTACTTCACACAGCCGACTGGCATCTTGGAAAGACCTTGCGGGGCTTGTCGCTTCACGAGGATCAGGCCCACGTGCTCGATCAGATTTTTCGCACGGTCGTCGCAGAAGGGGTCGATCTCCTGATCGTCGCCGGGGACATCTACGACAAGGCCTCGCCCTCGGAGGCCGCCGTCAAACTATACAGCGATTTTCTGGAACGGGTGTATCGGGACACCGGCGCCGCGATTGTCGTCATCGCCGGAAACCATGATTCCGCCCAGCGGCTCGGCACCGCCTCACGTCTCTTCGATCCCAAACGCATTCTCGTCCGAGGGCCGGTCTCGAGCGACGAGCCCCCGCTCATCCTCGACGACGGGGCAGGTCCGGTCGCGATCTCAGCCCTGCCATACGCCGAAATCTATGCAGCGCGCCGCGCCTTCGCGGACGAGGCCATCCGCTCGCCCGAGGATGTGTTGCACGCGCAGATAGGCGCGGCACGTGCACAGGTTCCCGAAGGCGCGCGCTGGATCATCGTCGCGCACGCCTTCGTCACCGACTGCCAGCCGACAGACAGCGAACGCACATTGTCGGTCGGTACGGTCGAAACCGTTCCGGCGAGCATCTTTGACGGGGCCGACTACGTGGCACTCGGGCATCTGCACCGCCCCCAAAGCGCAGGAAACGACACGATCCGATATAGTGGTGCGCCGCTCGCCTTCGGCTTCGACGAAGCGGGCACCACAAAATCCATGACCCTCTTCGACCTGGATGCGGAAGGGCGTGTCCTGGACCTGAAGCCTGTAGCCTTCCATCCGCTACGACGGCTGCGCGAGGTGCGAGGGTATCTGGCAGACCTTGTCGCCGAGGCCGAGGCGCATCCGAGCGAGGACTACATCCGTGCAATTCTGCTCGATGAGGGCGCGCTGATCGAACCTGCCGCGCAGCTACGACCGCATTTCCCGAACATCTTGCAGACGTTGCGGGAGACCACCCGCGAGCTGGTGATGGCAAGCGCCGGTCGGGCAACGTCCAAGCTGGATGATCCGATCGGCGTCATCGGAGAGTTCCTCGAATACGTGCGCGGGGAGGGCGCGTCGGAAACGGAGCTTGGTGTGACCAAGGCCGTGCTCGACGGACCCGTCATGGAGGAGGTCGAATGAAGCCGATCCGCCTGACCATGACCGCGTTCGGACCTTACGCCGGGACCGAGGTCGTCGATTTCTCCGCGCTCGAGGCAAGCATCTTCGGGATCTATGGCGAGACCGGCGCGGGCAAGACGACGATCTTCGATGGCATCTCCTTCGCGCTCTTCGGCCAATCCTCCGGCGCGGAACGGGCTCCAGAAGACATGGTGTGCCATCACGCCCATGCCACCGATCTCACGCGGGTCGAACTCGTCTTCGATCTGGGATCCGAACGCTACGTCGTCTGGCGCATCCCGGCCCAACAACGGGCCGCGCGCCGAGGGTCCGGCACGACGACTCAATTACATGAGGCCTATATCTTCCGCGCGACCGGCATGGCCCTCGAGGACATCACCGAGGACAACCCGGGCGAGGTTCTCGCAGAGAAGAAGGTTGGTGCGGTCGACGCGAAGATCGAGGAACTCCTAGGATACAACTCGAAGCAATTCCGTCAGATTATCCTCCTTCCGCAGGGCGATTTCCGACGCGTCCTGACGGCCAGCTCTGACGAACGGTCGCCCATCCTCAAGCAACTTTTCGACGTCGGGCTGTATGAGACCTTCGTCGCCCAGATCAAGACAAGGGCGGCCACGCTCGGCCGCCGGATCAGTGATGAAAGGATCCGGCGATCGACCCTGCTCGGCGACCAGACCGAAGGGCAGCTGGACGAGACCATCCGTTCCATGACCGAGGAGATCACAACGCTCGATGCGATGATCGAGACCCAGACCAAAACATCGGATGAACACCAGAAAGCCTTCTCAGCCGGCGAGGCGCTGGCCCAACGGTTCAACGCCCTCGCGTCAGCCAGAAACGACTCCGACGCATTGCGCGTCGAGGGCGAGACGGTGGACACCCTCCGCGCCCGGCTCAAGCGCGCGCGTGCCGCCCAGGACGTTCTGGTCTCGGAGGCAGCGTCGCGAACCGCGCGTCGGGAGCACGCGGGCGCCAGCGATCGGGACCGGGAGGCGCAAGGCGGTTTCAAGGCCGCTGTCTCGGCGGCCGAGCTTGCCCGGGAGACGTTGAAGCGAACCGCTGCGAAACATGTGGAACGCGAGGCCGCCCGCGCCAACGCGTCTGAACTGCAGCGCCTGAAGGAAATCCACGACCGGTCCGCATCCCTTTTGGGCGAATTGACTTCCGCGCAGGCTGCGACGAGCGCGGCCGAAGAGGCTGTGACCAAGGCGTCAAACAAGAACGCTGAGGCGGACAGCGCCCTCTCGGCCTTGCGGGAGTTGCAGCGTCAGCACCCGCAACATGTCCGGGCCCTGCAGAACGCCACAGCCGCCCTTGCCGCGCTCGAACGTGAAGAAGAGGCCTTGGGCCGTTTCGAGGCGGCCGTCGCCCGGCGGGATCGGCAAGCCCTGGAGATCGAACGGTTGGTCGGCATTCACGAAGCGTCCAAGGAGCGTCTCGTCTCGGCGAGATCCGCCTTCGCGCATGCCGAACGCGATCTGACCGAGATTCAGGCTTTGCATGTGGCACGCAAGCTCGCGCCGGGCGAGCCCTGTCCGGCTTGCGGCTCGCGCGACCACCCCGACCCCGCCACCGGCGATCCCGAGCGTCGTGGGCGCCATGACGAGTTTGAGCGCGCCGGGGTGGCCCTGCGATCCGTCGAAGACGACGAGCTCGCCGCACGGACCTCTCTGGCGGCGGCACGCGCCACGCTCGATGAACGGCAGGCCGAAGTCGACGCGCTGGCACGACCCGAGCGCGATCGCCCGGCTCTGGCTCCGTTGCTGGCCGAGGCCCGAGAGACCGCCGCGCGGCTCGGGGCCGACACCAGGTTCGCCGAACTCGACGCCAAGCTGACTTCAGCCGAAACCGCCGCGCGGGGGGCCTCTGCCGATTTCGAGGCCGCGAAGGAGGCGCTGTCAGCGGCCAAAGCCGCAGAACTCGCCGCCCAGACCGCGTACGACACGACGCTCAAGGACGTTCCGAAGGAGTTGCGAGACGGTGAGGCCCTGTCCCGCGCCCTACGGGCGGCGATCGATGATCGTGACACGCTCGCCGCAGAGCACGATGCCGCCGTCGAAGGCGAAAAAGGTGCGGCGTTGACCCTCGCGGCGGCCGAACGGGCGGCAGCGATCTCCAAGGATCAACTCGCCAAGGCTACCGAGGCTCTGTCGACCGCCCACCGCGAATTTGCGGACCAGCTCCAACGGGCCGGGCTGGACGAGGAGACGTTCCGGGACGCGAAGGCCGATGGCGACCGGCGGTCCGAACTCGAGGATCAGATCAGCAGATATGACAGGCGAGTAGCGGCGAACGCCGAGCGGCTAAGAGGCCTCGACGAAGAGATCGGCGATCGTAGCGCGCCCGATTTGCCCGCGCTCCGGGCGGCTCGCGACGTGGCGCAAAGCGCCCTCGAGAAGAGCCGTTGTCGCTTGGCACTTAAACGCAAGAATGCGGCGGTTTTGTCCGGATTGGGCACCTAATCGTGAGAATCCTCGCAGCCAGATTCTCAAATTAACTGCATTTGCCCAGAAGCTCGCAACTTGCCGGCCCGAGCGATCATGTTCTCGGCGGCGTCGGTGAATCGGACCTTGTTGTCACCCATCATGTGACCACGCAGCATCCGGAGCATTTCCGGACCGGCACGCTCGACGATGGCAACGCCTGCAAGCAGAGCCGGCCGCAAGTGAAGCGGCAGGATGGGCTTTGCAGGGGTCGGCAGGTTCACCTGTTCTGCGGCAACGACATGGTCGAGATCGGGAACGATTGCACCGAGCACCCTGTAGCGCCAAAGCTCATGCTCGCGCGGAAGGGGCCAGATCACTCGCCGCATCAGGAGAAGCCGGGCGATTTCGGCTGGCGATGTCCACGTTCGGATGCCACGTTCGGCTTCATCGTCGAGCAGCTTTTCGCCGCGCAGTGCCGCAACGCGATATTGCGGGAAGGGGGAGGGGAGTTCGCGCCGGTTTTCAGCTCGAAGCAGGTCACCGCACAGCGGACATGTGATGCGCCATCCCAGCAGTTGGCTTCGCAGGACCGGCGACGGTCCCGGGCCACCAGGGCTGCAGCTCGTGCAGAACTGCGCTGGTCTCGCGGCGAGGAGCCGATGCGACGACTTCGGCACATCGATGAAGGTCATTCGACGCAAGACGGCCGGTTCGATGGCGAACATGCTGGCGAGGCGGATTTCCTGATCACTGCTCAGATGGAGATCGGCTGATCGCAATGAGGAAACCTCCGGTAGGAAGTGCCGAAGCATGACGAGGGGTGGAACCACGTAAAAGGCAGCGTGCCGGCTAATCCAGGACGACAACAACTCGTCGGTATAGGGCGGCAACCACACCGGCAACTGCCGGGGCGGCGTGTTCTCCGTCATGCGAATGCCGCCTCGGCATCGAATTCCGGCTCCCAGTTCTCGATCGCTGCGTCGGTGATGTGCTCGCGGCCGCTTTCGACGGCCTCGATGGCGAGGCTATTGATCATGTGGAAGATGTTGGCGGTGATCCCCTCGGTGATCTGTAGGATCCGGCGTAAGGATTTCGGCGTGAGCACCGAGGGCCGACGCAGCGGTGTGTTGCGCAGGATCGACACCACCAACGTCTCGAACTGCTCGTTCGCAGCCCATCTGCTCAGTGTGAGTTGGTCGAATCGCCGCGCAAGCTGAACGTCGCCGCTGATCGCCTCGCGCGCATCGTTGACGCCGAAGCAGACCAGCGAGATCTGCAGACGATTGCTGAGGAAGCGAAGAGTGTTCAGAACAATGCGCTGCTCGCGATAGGATCCAGCGAGAATGTTGTGCACCTCGTCGATGACCAGCACCTGCACGCCGATGGCCTCCATGATACGCAGCGCAGCCTGTTCCATCTGGGCGATGTCGGCGCGCGGCCGCTGCGGCGCGCCGAGAAGGGTGAGCAGCTCGGCGTAGAAGCGCCGTTCACCGGGGCGGCTGGTCATTTCCATAGCAAGGACCGGCGTCTTCAGGGTGCCCGTCGCCGGATTGAAGCTCGGCGGGTGTTCGTCCCGGAACCGCTTCATGATCATAGTCTTCCCCATGCCGCTGTCGCCATAGATCGCGACCGAGGGCATGCGCGTGCCTCGCGGATGGTCGAGGAGCGCGCTCAGCCGGTCGAGCGCCTGTTTGGCGCGAGGGTAAAGCACCCAGCGGCGCGATCGTATCGCGCGAATGCGCCGCTCGTCGGTTTCGGCAAGCAGCGCGGCGGCGCCGGTGGTCAGGTGGGAGATTTCATCGCTCATGTTCACTCCAGCTCAATCTGTATCCTCAACAAAGGGTACAGGTTTGCTGGAGTCGACGCCGCGGAGCGAGCCCAATCCCCGATCATCCACCTTCGATTTCGAAGGTGCCTTCCCGCGTCGCGCAGCCGCCGTCTTATTGGTTGCCACCTCGACCAATTCTCGCTGTGCGACGGCGGTGCGGACGATGGCGCGCGTGTCCACTTCACGGCGGCCTTTGGCCAGCAAGCTGCGTCGGGCGGTCACCGCCTCGTGCAGGGTGATCGAAGGCAACGTCACGTCGGCATAGCGGGCTTCCACGAAGTTTCCTGAAGGCCGCCGGACGAAGATGCGCGCCATGTCACGCGGATCGTATTTGACAAGCAAGCGCCGTTCAGAACGCCCGACGTCGGCGCTGAGCGCCGCGGACCAATAACGCAGGCCAAACAGGTGAATACCGGTCGGCCGCAAGGTGCGCTCCTGCTCCGGCAGGAACGCCAGCCAGAAGCGCATTCGATCTTGTGGCAACCGAAGCGGGATTTCGCCCTCGTGCTCCCGCCATATCGCGATCGGCGGTCGACCCAGACTGCCGTGGATCGATTGATGGTAGGCGCCGACGATGTCGAGAGCGATGTAGCGCTCGAGCTCCCTCAGAGTCAGGGCCGCATGGCGCTTGGAGTTGTAGTCGCCCAACTCCTGTTCGTTGCTGAACGTTGTTCCGGGCAGGAGATGCAGCCTCCCCATCTGCGTGCCGATCAGGCGCTCGATATGACCGCCGAAACGCGGCTCACCCGGTGGCCGCCACTCGATCGCGATGCCGGCGTCCTGGCATCCTCGCTTGAAGGCCCGGCTGCGGAAGTCAGGGCCATTGTCGACGTGCACCGTGTCCGGCAGGCCGGCGACGGGCCAAGGCTCCGTTATCTCGCGTTCCCGCAGCCATGCCGATTTGTCGAACACGGAGTGTAGCAGGCACAGGCTGGTCGACAGGCGGGACGGCGCCTCCATCGTGAGATAGAAGCCGGTCACCATCCGGCTGCAGACATCCATCGCTAGCGTCAGCCATGGTCGTCCGATCGGCTGCCGCGTCTCTTCGTCAACGACGAAGATGTCGGCCTTGGTATGGTCGATCTGCACCACTGCCAGGGGACGAGAGGCCTCAAACGATCCGGGAACGGCCGTTGTCGCCTTGAAGATCTTCTGTTCGCCGCGGCGCTTGGCTTGTTTCTGGAGGTCGATGTCCTTGAGGCGGGTCACTATCGTTCGGCGATGCGGCGGCTTCAGTCCAACCGAGATGCAGTTTGTCTGCACGTCCCGCACCAACTGCGAGATCGTCGGTCGGGTCCGCTTCAGGTAGAACCTTTTGATAGTCTTGCTAACGATCTCCTCCCGCTTCTCGTCCAGCGTACGATGACCCTCAGGCCGTCCGCGCTTACGATCGACAAGAGACAGAACGGTCCCGCCGGCGCGGAACAGCTTGATCAGCCGGTAGGCCGTCGCCTGGCTGACATTCATCTCGGCAGCGAGCCCGGAAACGTCTGCCGCGGTCGCACCGTCAGGATTGCGCTTCAGGAATTCACGGATCGCATCCGCCCGCCGGCAAGCTTCATCCCAAAGCGCTTCGTCAATCTCGTCAGGAAATGGATCGTTCATGGCAGGCTCGCGAGGAAACATCGCGAACCTCATTCTCACATTAAGTGACAAAAACCAATGCGCATTATCGAATTAACTGCCCATTCGCAAATTAAGTGCCAGCGTAAGCATCTGAAATCATTGAGGCATGATTCTCATAATTAAGTGCCAAGCGACAAGTGACCACTGGAAAGTCGATCGCTGCTTTGTGCGTGGTGGCCGCTTGGACGTTTAGTGCCAGCAGTGCATGGGCCCATCCCTCAGCGATGATGACAGGAAGCCTGACATCGCAACCGATCGGACACTATGAGTTCTGCAGGCGCAACGCTTCAGAATGCTCAATTCGCTCCCGCAACGTGACACCGCTGAAGATGTCGACTGAGCTCCTCGGGCGGCTGGAGAAACTCACGGTCACCGTGAATCAGGCCATAAAGCCGAAAAGCGACCTCGAGCTGTATGGCAAGGAAGAATTCTGGACCTATCCCGTTGATGCGGGCGACTGCGAGGACTATGCGTTGGCGAAACGCCGCGTTCTGATGGAAGGTGGCATCTCAGCATCAAACCTGCTCCTGACTGTACTGCGACGCCCGAACGGCGACGGGCATGCAGTGCTGACCGTTCGAACCGATGCTGGGGACATTGTTCTCGATAATCTCACGGACACGGTTTTGAACTGGGATGAAACCGGATACACCTACCTGAAGCGGCAAGCGATTGATCATACCGGTCGATGGGTCTCCATACGAGACGGTGACGCGCCGCTGGTCAGTTCCGTTCATTAGGGCGCGCGAGCAACCCCTTGGTTTTTCGAAAGCGGCGTCGAGTGACCGCGGCGGCGGCAATTAGCAGTGCGATCGCTACGACGACTGGAATGTTTCCGGCCCGGCGGAACACGGTTTCGGAAGATGCGGGCAATGGACCATCGATGACCCCGCTGACGTTCAGGGGAAGCATCTCCGTCACCCGACCATAGCTGTCGACAATTGCGCTGACACCGCTGTTGGCCGCCCGGATGAGCGGCAGACCCGCCTCAAGCGCTCTCGCTCGCGCGGCAAGAAAATGTTGGTGGGGTCCCGCGGAGATGCCGAACCACGCGTCATTCGTGATGTTCAGGATCCACCCTGCTCGGTCGTCGCCCGAACGTGGAAATATTGCCTCATAGCAGATCAAGACCCTCGCGGCGGGCAATCCGCCAAGCTGGATGGGTGCGCTGCTCTCACCCGGAATGTAGTTGATATCGCCGACGGTCATCTTCATGGCGCCGAGGACCTCCTTGAAAGGGGTGAACTCCCCAAAGGGCACCAATCGCACCTTGTCGTAGTCCGCGACGACGCCTCCCTTCTCATCGAGTGCAAGAACACTGTTCAACAGGGCAGGATCACCAGCGCGACGCGCAGGAGCTTCCCTGACCGCTCCGAAGAGAAGCAGGCCTCCGGTCGGTACACTGGCGGTGAGGGCTGGATGGATCTTGCGACCAGCTTCGAACAAGACAGGATACGCCGTCTCGGGCCAGACTACGTAGCGTGGCCGATCGCTTTTACCGGACGTACTGAGCGCTAGGAGTTTGTCGAGGATTGCGTTCGCTTGGCCGGCCTCCCATTTCTGGTTTTGCGGGATGTTTGGCTGGACGATCCGCACGCGCTGTCCATTTTCCCCGATATCGGCCACGGCCAGGCGCATCGCCCCGCCAGTCCATAGAGCGGCGAAAGCGATCGTTGGCACCAGGATCAGAACGAGTGCCGCAGACCGACGGCCCAGCTTGTACTTCTCAGTGATCAGGAGTGGCAAGACCGCCAAGAGAACTGTCAGAAGCCCGAGGCCATGGATACCCATGACCGATATGGCCTGAAGAACTTCATCGCTGTATCCCCAAGCGTATCCAATGAGGTTCCAGGGGAATCCCGTCAGTATGGTGCCGCGCGCCATCTCGGCGATGGACCACGTGGCCGGGAGGACGATGAGCGCACCCGGTCCCGATCCGAGATGGCGCGCGGCACCATAC
>JAUIBM010000652.1 GCA_030428345.1 Alphaproteobacteria bacterium
CGAACTCGACGAGCTTGTCGTGACCGTGATCGCCAAGCGCCAGCCAATGGCGGTCGACCTGCGCGAGGTCATCGGCGCGCTGCGCATGGGCGGCGATATCGAGCGCATCGGCGACATGGGCAAGAACATCGCCAAGCGCACCAAGGAAATGGGCGACGTGGTGTTCCCCAAGAAGGTGCTGCATGGCTTGGAGCACCTGACCTCGCTGGCGCTGGAACAGCTCAAGGACGTGCTCGACGCTTATCTCCAGAAAGATGTCGAGAAGGCGCGCGAGGTGCTGGTGCGTGACGACGAGGTCGATCAGGTCTACAATTCGCTGTTCCGCGAATTGCTGACCTATATGATGGAAGACCCGCGCAACATCACCTTCTGCACGCATCTGCTGTTCTGCGCGAAGAACATCGAGCGCATTGGCGATCACGCCACCAACATCGCCGAAACCATTGAATATGTGGTCACCGGCAAGGCATCGGTCTCCGGCCATGGCACACGTCCGGCAATCGGTTGAAAGCGGGCCGAGGGCATTGTCCGTGAATCCCAGAATCATGGTGGTGGAAGACGAAGAAGCGCTCGCCTTGCTTCTTCGCTACAACCTGGAGGCCGAGGGCTATGAGGTCGAGACCATAGACCGCGGCGACGAGGCGGAGATCCGCCTCGCCGAGCAGGTGCCGGACCTTCTCTTGCTGGACTGGATGCTGCCCGGCCTTTCGGGGATCGAGCTGTGCAGGCGTTTACGCCAGCGCCGCGAGACAGCCCGCCTGCCGGTGATCCTGCTCACCGCGCGCGGCGAGGAATCCGAGCGCGTGCGCGGCCTGACCACCGGGGCGGACGACTATGTCGTCAAGCCGTTCTCGGTGCCCGAACTGATGGCGCGCATCAAGGCGATGCTGCGGCGCGCCAATCCGGAATCGCTGTCTTCCCAGCTGAAGGCGGGCGATATCGACCTCGACCGCGAGTCCCATCGGGCCTACCGCAACGGACGCGAACTGAAGCTCGGGCCGACCGAATTCCGGCTGCTGGAGTTCTTCCTGGCGTCTCCGGGGCGGGTCTTCTCCCGCGAGCAATTGCTTGATGGCGTGTGGGGACGCGACGTCTATGTCGATGAGCGAACGGTGGACGTCCATGTCGGACGGCTGCGCAAGGTGATCAATCGCGGCCGCGAGCGCGATCCGATCCGCACCGTTCGCGGCGCGGGATACGCGCTAGACGACAAATTCATCAATTAGTCCGGGCGGTTTCGCCCGCGGGCCGCGCCATTCGGCCGGCTCTGCGGCGCATCGCAACAGGCAAGGGCGGGCGCATTCTCTGCGGCCCGCCCTTTTTCCGTTTTACATCGATATCAGCGCCGCCCGGCGGCGCCTCCGGTCAATATCCGGCAAAGCTCGGGCGGTCGCGCTCGCGCTTGCGATCGTTGACGGGCTGATAGGCCATCTTGGAATGGTAGGCGCAATACGGGCCGCCTTCCTTGGAGCCGTGGCCGCAGAAGTGAAAATCCTCTTCCGTCGGATCGCCGATCGGCCATTTGCAGGTGCGCTCGGTCAGTTCCGTCAATTCCAGGCGCAAGGCCACGGGAGCGACGAGCGGATCCCGTGCCGGCTGCGGCGCGGGCGCCTCCGGCTCGGCGGAGACGGCAAGCGCCGGATTGGTAAGGGTGCGCTGCACCGGCCGCGCGGTCTTTGGCTGGAAGGCCGAACGCGATACGCGCTTGGGCCGCGTCGAGGCATTGTGCGACGTCGACTTGGCGCGACCCGAAAGACCGAGCCGGTGCACTTTTCCGATAACCGCGTTGCGAGTGACGCCGCCCAATTCCTGGGCGATCTGGCTGGCGCTCAGGCCATCGGCCCAAAGCT
>JAUIBM010000083.1 GCA_030428345.1 Alphaproteobacteria bacterium
CGGGATCGCGGGCGCGCAGGTGATGATGGCGGTGGGAACCATCGGCGTTCTGATCGGCATCTTCGAGATGACGGGCCTCGGCCTGCGCTTCGCCAGCGAGGTATCCACCCTGACGACGACGGGGCTGTTCGTCCCGCTGGTGCTGGCCGGCTGCGCCTGCCTCGTCCTGGGGATGGGCATGCCCTCCCTGCCAGCCTATCTGATCATCGTCCTCGTGCTCGGCGCCTCGATCCAGAAGCTGGGCGTGCCGATCCTGGCGGTTCATCTCTTCGTCTTCTATTTCGGCATCCTGTCGGCCATCACCCCACCCGTCGCCATTGCCGGCGTGGCGGCCGCCCCGATCGCCGGAGCCGACCCGATCGGCACCAGCGTCGTGGCGCTGCGGCTGTCCTTCACGGCGTTCATCATCCCGTTCTTCTTCGTCTACGAGCCCAGCATCCTGCTGGTCGTGGAACCCTTCCAGCCGCTCGTCTTCCTATGGGCCATGCTTCGCCTGATCGCGGCCATATGGCTGATCAACGCGGCTCTGGGAGGCTATCCCGGCGGCCGGCTGGCGCTTGCCGAACGTGCGGCGTTTCTCGCGGGAAGCATCGCCCTGCTCATTCACATCACCCAGGTCCAGATCGGGGGCGCGGCGCTGATCGCCGTGCTGGCGGCATGGACCTGGCGGAAACAATCGAACATCGAAAAGGGAGGAACCTGTGATGTCACTCAATAGACGCCTCGCGCTGAGGCTGAGCATTCTGGGCGGGCTGGCCGCCGGCCTGCTGGCGACACCGCCCGGTATCGCGGGAGCCGAGACGCTGTTGCGCATGGAAGGCTTTCCGGCAGGATCGACTTCCGGTCAGATCAATGTCGCCTTCGCGCAGGCCTCGAAGAAGCATGCCGACATCACCATCCAGGTGTCCGTCGGCAAGGCGGCGCCGAAGATGGTGGTCGACGCCGCGACCGGCAAGACCGACCTGATGGGCCTGCCGCCGCTGGTGGCGGCCTTCATGAAGACCAAGACCGGCATGTTCAAGGATGTCGAGCAGGCTCCGGAAATGCTGAGCCGGGTGCGCTCGGTGCTGAACTACCCGATCGGGCAATTCCACATCATCGCCTCCGAGGACAGCGGCATCACCGATCTCAGCCAGATCGCCGGGAAGAAGGTCTTTCTCGGACCGCCCGCCGGGGCGGCGACCAATGTTGCAAAGCAGATGATTGCGGCGGCGTCCGGCTTGGCGCCCGACAAGGATTTCGAGGTCATGCCGTTCGACTGGGCGTCCTCGACGACTGCTTTCCTCGACCGCCAGATCGATGTCATGATCGCCCCGGCGCAAATCCCCAGCGCGCTCGTCGAGCAATTCGCGCAGATCGGAAAGATACGCTTCCTTGGCGTGTCCGACGCGGCCTGGGAAAGCGACGCCGTGAAGAAGGTGCTGGCTATTCCCTCGGTCAGCACGGGCGAGATTCCCGCGGGAATCTATGCCAACCAGGTCAATGAAGGACCGGTTCGCACGATCGCCGCCTGGACCGGCATGGGCGCCGCCGCCAGCCTCGACGCCGATCTGATGTACCGCATGACGAAGGCGTTCTGGGACAATATCGACGAAACCAGGGCCAGCGTTCCGTGGTTGTCGGACCTGACGCCGCAGACCGCCCTTACCGAGATGAACGTGCCGCTTCATGCCGGGGTCTACCGGTATTACCGCGAAAACGGCATCGAAGTGCCGGCCGAGCTTGTTCCGCCGGAAGCCGAGTAAACCGGGGCGCGGGCGGCACAGCCCGCGCCCTCTTCCAACAGAGAGTACGATCGATGACCGGACCACTCGAGGGCGTCCGCATCCTGGACGCCACCCATGTCCTGGCGGGACCCTTCGCCACCTATCAACTCGGGCTCCTTGGCGCGGACGTCATCCGCGTCGAGAACCCGCATGCGCAGGATATCGCGCGGATGAACGACCCGGACCCCGCCCGGCGCGCGCGCAGGATGGGCGTCGGATTTCTGTCGCAGAACGCCAACAAGCGCTCCGTCCTGATCGATCTGAAGCAGGCCGAGGGACGCGCGGCGTTCCGCCGTCTCGCCGAAAGCTGCGACGTGGTCGTGGAGAACTACCGGCCCGGCAAACTCGCGGCCATGGGGCTCGGTCCCGACCACCTCATGGCCGAACACCCCGCGCTGATCTATTGCTCGATCACCGGCTTCGGGCAGTCCGGGCCGTTCCGCGACCGGCCGGCCTATGACCACATCGTGCAGGGCATGGCGGGAATCATGAGCGTTACCGGGACCGAGGCGAGCGGCCCGGTCCGCGCCGGCTTCCCGCTCGTCGACTATCTGGCGGGGCAGATGGCCGCCTTCGCGATTGTCACCGCGCTGTTCCAGCGCGAGCGGACCGGTCGCGGCGAATTCATCGACGCCTCCATGCTGGACGCCGCGCTCTCGATCATGGGGCCGGTGGTCGGCGCGTGGAGCATTGGCGGGATCGCGCCCAAACGCCCGGGGAACAATCCCTATTCCGGCAGTCCGTTCTCGGGCTGCTACGACACCAGCGACGGCCAGATCGTCGTGGTCGGCAACACACGGGCGCAGGCGCGGGCCCTGGCGGCGGCCTGCGGGCTCGGCAGGCTGATGGACGACCCGCGCGTCGGCGACTGGCCGAACCACCCTGAACTCGCCGGGGAGTTCGCCCCGCTCTTTGCTGCCGCCTTCGCACAGCGCACGGCGCTCGAATGGGAACAGGCGCTCAATGCGGTCGACGTTCCCTGCGGCAAGATCCGCGACCTGCCCGAGCTCCTGGACGAGCCGCATGTGCGCGGGAGAGACATGCTGCAGGAAATCCGCGTTCCCGCGCTCGGTCGCACCATCGCGGCGCCCGGCCTTGGCTGCATGATCGGCGGGCGCAATGGCGCGGTGACCTCGCCGCCGCCCGAATTCGGCCAGCACAGCGAGGAAATCCTGGCCGAACTGGGCTATGACGCGGCGGAGCGCCAACGCATCACCGGAGGCGCGAAGACAGAGACGATCGCATGACGCGGCGCCCGCAGGACTGGAAACTGGAATGGTTGCGCGCCGGCGGCGGCACGACGTTCCACCGCATCGCCTGTCGCGTTTGGGGCAAGCCCGAGGCGGGGCGCGCCGTTGTCTGTGTGCACGGCCTGACGCGCAATGCCGGCGATTTCGACGTCCTGGCGCAGGCGCTTTCGGCGGATCATTACGTGATCTGCCCGGACATGCCCGGCCGCGGGCAGAGCGAATGGCTGTCGCGGAGCCAGGACTATAATTACGGCACCTATGTCAGCGACATGATCGCGCTGCTGGCCAAACTGGACGTGGCGCAGGTGGACTGGATCGGCACCTCCATGGGAGGCGTGGTCGGCATGCAACTGGCTGCGTTCGCCGGCTCGCCGATCCGCCGGCTGGTGCTGAACGATGTCGGGCCCTTCACGTCGGCAGCAGTCCTGGGCGGCATCAGGCAGTCCGCCGGCGAGCAACCGGTCTTCGAGGACATGGCGGCCGCGACCCGCTATTTCCGGGCGCGATACGCTTCCGTCGGACCGTTGAGCGACGCGCAATGGCATAAGCTGACGGCCGACAGCGTGCGTGCGACGCCAGGCGGACTCACGCCGAACTTCGACCCCGCCATCGCGACCGCTCTGCCCGAGATCAAGGGCGATGTCGAGATGTGGCCGCTCTGGTCGCGGATCGCCTGCCCCGTGCTCGTGCTGCGCGGCGGCGCCTCGCAAGTACTGACGGCAGAGACCCAGGAACGGATGCAGGCCAGCCATCCGGGGACCCGGGCCATCCTCGTGCCCGAGGCCGGCCATGCGCCCGCCCTCGTTGCAGAGGATCAGGTCCGGGCGATCCGCGACTGGCTGGGTTCGGACATCCCGATCCGATAGGGCGCGGAAGCGCAGGGATCGCGAAAACGGACTTCTGGCGGGCCGGCGCACGATTTCCGCCGCCAAGCGCGAACCAAACCGCCCGTCGCGACTTGATGAAGATCAAGTCAATTCCGACTGCGGCGCCTATGCTCGCGAGCACCTATATAAGCGACAGTTGGACAATCCCCGGAGTCAGTCCGGGGAGATGAGCCATGGAGGGCGTCATGTCGGACCATCATGTTGTTTGCAGCCAGTGCGGAGGCGTCAACCGCGTCCCGCAGGCGAAGCCGGCGCTGGAGGCGAAATGCGGAAAATGCGGCTCCCGCCTGTTCGAGGGCAAGCCGAAGGATGTGGATGCGGGGGTGTTCGAGCGCCAGATTTCGCGCAGCACGGTTCCGGTCCTCGTCGATATCTGGGCGCCGTGGTGCGGGCCGTGCAAGGCGATGGCCCCCGCCTATGAGGCGGCGGCCGGGCAATTGGAGCCCGACGTCAGGATGATCAAGCTGAATTCCGACGACCAGCAGCAGGTCGCCGGCCGGCTCGGCATCCGCGGCATTCCAACCATGATCCTGTACGACCGCGGCAAGGAGATCGCCCGCCAGTCCGGCGCGATGACCACAAGCCAGATCGTGCAGTGGACACGCCAGGCGGTTGCCGCCGGCAAGCGGGGATCGTGACGGCGGCATGACAGACCCTTACGAGACGCTCGGCGTCGAGCGAACGGCAAGCGAGCAGGAAATCAAGTCCGCGTTCAAGAAGCTGGCGCGCCAGCTCCATCCCGATTTGCACCCGGACGACAAGCAGGCCGAGACCCGCTTCAAGAACATCTCCGCCGCCTACGACCTGCTGAAGGACAAGGAGCGGCGGCGGCGCTTCGACGCCGGCGAGATAGACGCCGCCGGCCAGGAGAAGCCGCAGCAGCGCTACTACCGCGAATATGCCAGCCAGTCGCCCTATGGCTCGCATGCCCAGCAGGACGGCTTTGCGAGCCAGGAGGATCTGGAGGAATTTCTGGCCGGGGCGTTTGGCGGCCGCCGCCGCAGTGGCGATTTCCAGGCGCGCGGCGCCGACGCCAGCTATGTGCTGCCGGTGGAGTTTCTGGAAGCGGCCAGGGGTGCGCAGCGCAGCGTCACCCTCCCCGATGGAAAATCGCTGAAGGTGACGATCCCCGAAGGCGCGGAGGATCGCCAGATGCTGCGGCTCAAGGGCCAGGGCATGCCCGGCTTCGGCGGCGGACCGGCGGGCGACGCCTATGTCGAGCTGCATATCGAACCGCACGCCTTCTTCACCCGCAAGGATGACGACGTCCACGTGGTCGTGCCCGTCACCATCCAGGAAGCGGTGCTCGGCGGCAAGATTGCGGTCCCCACCATCAACGGGCCGGTCAATGTGACGATCCCCAAGGGCGCCAATAGCGGCACGAAGATGCGGCTGAAGGAAAAGGGCATCCGCAACCGGCGAACCGGAAATCGCGGCCACCAATATGTCGAGCTGAAGGTGGTGGCGCCGCAGGAGGAAGAGCCGGAACTGATCGAGTTCCTGAAGAAATGGCAGCCCCGCAAGACCCAGGACCCGCGCAGGGAGATGCTCAAATGATGAAGCTGGAGGAACTGGTCGCTTCGATCGGCGCGCTGCGGCGCGAGGATCTGGACATCTGGATCACCAATGCGATGGTCCGCCCGCTCGGGCAGCGGGACGCGGTCGTGTTCGAGGAGGCCGAGTGCGCCCGCGTCAGGCTGATCTGCACCTTGCACTACGAGATGGACCTCGACCACGAGGCGCTGCCGATCGTGCTGGATCTGATCGACCAGTTGCACGAGACGCATTACCGCCTGCGCGCCCTCGGCGAGGCGGTTGTCGCGCAGGACGAGGCCGTTCGCCGCGCCATCCTGGATCGGGTTAAGGCGCGCGAGAAAGGATGAACGGGCGGGCCGGCCGTCAATCCTGGAACTTGTTGAAGTGCCGCCGCAGGATCACCGAGAGCGAGGTAACGGCCGGCGGCGGGTGAATGCTGCGCAGATAGGCGATGCCCATGGTCATGTTCCAGAACGAGCCGTCGACGCGGATCTCCTCCAGCCCGGCCATGCGCGCCCGCGAAAGCACCATGGACGGGGCGCTGGCGACATAGCCGCCCTCGCCAAGCAGGGTGAACATTGTGTCGATGGCGTTGGTCTCGATGGCGGGCCTGGGCGGCTCGACATTCTTTGCGGCGAAATAGCTCGCCACGCGCTCATAGCCCATCGTGTCGTTGGAGAAGAATATCCACGGATAGTCGACGAGTTCGGCCGCCCGCACCTTGTCCCGCCCGCATAGCGGGTGCGACTTGTCGGCGATGATGACGTTGCGGACCTCGGCGAGTTCCTCCGTCACCAGCCGGTTGTGGCTGGGAAAGTTCAACGCCGTGCAGATGACGTCGAGTTCGCCGTCGAGCAGCGCCTTGTAATTGGCTTCCATCGAATCGACGGCGATGCGAACCTGGATGTTGGGGCGTTCCTTCTGGAAGATCCGGATGGCGGATGAGAGATAGCCGATGGCGCTCGGTCCGACGCCGATGGAAACCGAGCCGGCCGCCCCTTCCTGCAGGGCGCGTATCTCGCCCAGAAGCTGGTTGAATTCATGCTCGACGGCGCGGGCCCTGTCGACCACGATCCGGCCGAAAGGCGTCAGCTCGAAGCTCTTTGACGTGCGTTCGATCAGACGGACGCCGAGCCGCTCCTCCAGCATCTGGACGCTACGCGAAAGCGCCGGCTGGGTCAGGTTCAGCTTCTCGGCGGCCGCGGTGAAGCCCTCGTTTCGGACGACTGCGAGGAGGATGCGCAATTGGCGCGAGTCGATGCGCGAAAGCCCATCCACATTGTCTTCCAATGACTTCTTGCGTTGCGGCTCGTCCAGCATGCGCCTTCCCTCCCGCAGGTCCCCGCGCCCTTCGCCCGCCAATCCGCACTGGCGGGCGGCGCATGCCTGCACCCGCAATCATCGCCCCTTGCGGGCAAACAGGGCAATGAAAATCGGTAATGGAACAATGCCCAGGTTCAATTGGACTTGCCGGGCCGCTCCCTTCTACCTTCCCCGGCATGCAAGCGGATGGCGATCCAGCCGGCCGCGGGGAAGGGCTTGAAGCGGGGAGGAAAGCGGATGGCGCCTGTCATCGATCCGGCAACGGGATTGCGGTTCCATGATCTGAGCCATCCATGGGGGCATGGCACGCCGGTCTGGCCGGGCTTTCCTGCGTCCACCTTTGCGCGCGGCTCGTTCCACGCCCTGCACGGCACGCTGACGCAGCGCTTTTCGACCACCATGCACGCCTCTACCCATGTCAATGCGCCGCTGCATCTGGTGCCGGGCGGCGCGGCGATGGGCGCGGTGCCGCTCGATCATTTTTTTGGCAGCGCGGTCGTCCTGTCCATTCCCAAGGAAAAATGGGGATTGGTCGAGCCGGAGGATCTGGAAGCCGCGGAGCCGGCGGTGCAGCCCGGCGACATCGTGCTTATCAATACCGGCTGGCACGCCCGCCGCGCCGACAACCAGAGCTATTTCGCCCACGCTCCCGGACTTTCCGAGGCCGGCGCGCGCTGGCTCGCAGATCGCAAGGTGAAGCTGGTCGGCATCGACACGCCGGCGCTCGATCATCCGCTGGCGACCTCGCTCGGACCGCAGCGCGGCGGACCGCTGCTGCCGCGCCTTGCGAGCGAATACGAGGCGCAAACCGGCACCGACCCGCGCGAGATGTTCCGCGACTGGCAACCGGCGCACCGCCTCCTGCTCGCGGCCGGGATTCCGACAATCGAGGAACTGGGCGGCGAAATCGATGCGGTCAGCGGCAGGCGCCTGACCGTCGCAGCCCTGCCCTATCGCTGGAAGGAGGGGGACGCCTCCATCGTGCGCGTCGTGGCGATCGAGGGGCCCGACGGCGAGGCGCCGCAGGCTGTCGCGGGCGCGATGCACGACCTCACCCATGACTGGGGCTACAATGTCTCGTTCTGGCCGGGCAAGAACCCGATCCATTCCTTCGACCGCCATCAGTTCCATTCCCGCGACGGGGCGCAGGTGCTGCATTTCACCACGGTGATGCATCGCGGCACGCATATGGACTGCCCGCTGCATGTGCTGCCGCAGACCCATGACATCACCGGCTTCGAACTGTGGAAGTTCTTCGGGACCGGGGTGGTGCTGTCGATCCCCAAGGGGCGTTGGGAGGTGATCACGGCGGAGGATCTGGAACAGGCGACGCCGCAGGTTCAGCCCGGCGACATCGTCATCATCAACACCGGCTATCACAAGAAATACGGGGACGACCCGGACTATTACGCCTACTCGCCGGGCCTCTACAAGGAAGCGGCGGAATGGCTGGTGGCGCGCGGCGTCAGGATGGTCGGAATCGACGTGCAGGCGCTCGACCACCCGCTCGGCACATATCTGGGCCCGCACGGGCCGGGGCCGATCCAGCCGCACCTCAACGACGAATACAAGGCGGAGACCGGCCGCGACATCATCGACGACTTTCCCCATTGGGAGCCGGCGCACAAGATCCTGATGACCAACGGCATTCCCGGCATCGAGAATGTCGGCGGCGACCTCGACGCCCTGAGCGGCCGGCGCATGACGCTGATGGCGTTCCCGTGGCGCTGGGCCGGCGGCGACGGGTCCTTCGTTCGCGTCGCGGCGATCGGGGAGTAGGCCGATGGAAACGATCCGCGCCCAATCCGTCCCTCCCTATGACGCGCCCGGCCATCACGGCATGGTCTCCTTCCTGCTGCAGGGGCGCGGGGCGACGGCGAACGACCATTTCTGGGTCGGCCTGTCTCTCTTCCTGCCGGCGGGCGGCGCCGAGCGGGCGGCCTCCGCCACCGAGAAGGTCTATGTGCTGCTCGACGGCGAAGACGATCTCGCCGGGCTGTCCGACAGTTTTATCGCGACGCTTCGCGCCGCGGCAGAGGAGCGTGAGGAAGAAGGCTGGGCGATCGTCAACACGCGCTCGTTCATGCAGCCTTTCCTCCAATATTCGACCCGGCGGGACCTGCGCGAGCAGGTCTGGCGGGCCTATGTCAATCGCGGCGATAATGGCGATGCCAACGATACGAACGATATCATCGCCCAAATCCTGGCGTTGCGGTCCGAGCGTGCAACGCTGCTCGGTTTCGAAACCCATGCCCATTGGCGCATGGCCGATACGATGGCCGGCACGCCGGAAAATGCGAATGACCTGATGATGCGCGTATGGCCGGGCGCAGTCGCGCGCGTTGCCGAGGAAGTTGCCGAT
>JAUIBM010000084.1 GCA_030428345.1 Alphaproteobacteria bacterium
AATTCAAGGATATCCACCTGATGGCGGTGCTCGTCACGCCGCCGCTTTATGTACACCAGCGCGCAGAGGTCGCTGGGCTTGACGGGCTCAAGGGCAAGCGCATCCGCTCGACCGGGTCAGGCGCCAATGCCTTCCTCGAAGCGTTGGGAGCAATCCCCGTGCAACTGCCGGCTCCCGCCGTCTACGAGAACCTGCAGACCGGCGTCATCGACGGGGCGCTGTCGGAATCGCTGGCGCTGAAATCCTTCCGCATCGGCGAGGTGGCGCAGCACCATCTTCTGGTCGACACCACCGCCGCGCTGCTGTTTCTTGGCATGAACAAGAACACGCTCGCAGCACTGCCCGCCGATGTCCAGGAGGCGATCAAGACGAAGTTCTCCGGGCCGGAAATCGGCGCGCGCGCCTCGGCCTGCTGGAGCAAGCTCGGCGCCAAGGTTGTCGATGGACTGAAAGCGGAGGGCCAGGACTTCGTGGCGCTGTCGGACGCCGACACCGCGCGGGCCAGGGAAGTCGCGGCCAAGATCGCCAACGACTATGTCGACAAGCTGGAAGCACAAGGCAAGCCAGCCCGGGCGTTCTATGAAGCGCTGGTCGCGGAAATCGCGGCGCAAACGAAATAGGTCGGCAAACCGGGCCCAGACAGGATAGGCGGCGTCATGTCTCCACTCGCGATCGGACTGGTCGGCGTTCTGGCGCTGCTGGCGATGGTGGCGCTGCGCGCGCCGCTGGGCCTGGCGCTGCTGATCGCCGGGTTCGGCGGGCTGTGGACGCTGCACGGCTTCGACACGGCGGTCTATGTCGTGTCGACCGCCCCGGTGACGGCGCTGAGCAGCTACACGCTCTCCGTGCTGCCGCTGTTCATCCTGATGGGCGCGCTGTCGGTGCGCGCCGGCCTTGCCGAATCCCTCTACTGCGCGGCCTATGGTTTCGTCGGTCATCGCCGGGGCGGCCTCGCCATGGCGAGCGTCGCGGCATGCGGCGGCTTCGGCGCGATCTGCGGCAGCAGCCTTGCAACCGTCACGACCATGGGCCGCATCGCCGTGCCAGAAATGCTGCGCTACGGATATGACAAGCGGCTCGCGACCGGCGCGGTCGCGGCCGGCGGAACGCTCGGCATCCTGATCCCGCCATCGCTGCCGATGATCATCTACGCCACCGTTACCGAGACCTCGGTCGGCCGGCTATTCGCCGCCGGCATGATCCCCGGCGTCATCGCCACGCTGTTCTATATCGCCGCGACCGCGATCTGGGCACATGCCGAACCTGGAATCGGACCGGCCGGCGAAAGACTGGGCTGGCGCGAGCGCCTGCTCTCGCTGCGCAAGGTCTGGGGCATCGTGACCCTGTTCGCCGTCGTCATGGGCGGCATTCTCGCCGGCGTCTTTTCACCGACCGAAGGGGCCGCAGTCGGCGCCTTCGGCGCGGCGGTTCTCGGCGCATTCGGCGCGGGCAGCATGCGGGAATATGCGGGCCGCGTCGCCGAAGCGGTCTCTGAGACCGTCCAGACATCGGCGATGATCTTCTTCGCGGTCATCGGCATTTCGGTGTTCGAGTATTTCGTCCAGGCCGCCCGCGTGCCGCAGGGAGTCGCGGAGTTCGTCGCCGGCCTGCAATTGGGCCCGACGGGTGTGATGCTGCTCCTGCTGGCGGTCCTGATCGCGCTCGGCTGCTTCATGGATTCCATCGCGATCCTCTTCATCATCACCCCCGTGATCTTTCCGATCGTGATCGCCAATGGCTACGATCCGATCTGGTTCGGCATCATCATGATCATGGTGGTCGAGTTCGGACTGATCACGCCGCCGATCGGGATGAATGTCTTCGTCCTGTCTCGGATCATGCCGGACGTGACGACCTGGCAGATATTCCGGGGCGTGATGCCCTATATCGCGGCCGACGTGGCGCGCATCGCCCTGCTCCTCGCCTTCCCGGCGATCGTGCTGTGGCTGCCGAACCTCCTGTTCAACTGAGGCCGAGACCATGCCGAACCTCGCCCAACGCGCCTATGTCGTTCTCGAGCGGATCATGACCGCGATCGCCGGCATCGCCCTGCTGCTGATGGTGCTGGTGGTGGTCTACGACATTGTCGGGCGGTCCTTCGGCCTGTGGCATGTGCTGTCCTCGGTCGAGCAGACGACGCTCTACATGATGCTGCTCGGCTTCTTCGGCTTGGCGCGCTGTTTCCGCGACCAGGGCAACATCGTCGTGGACGTGGCGACGCAAAGCATGTCGCCGCGCACCGTCCGCCGCATCGACGCCTTCTGGGCCGTGCTGGCGGCGGCGATCCTGCTCCCGCTCGGCTATTCCTCCATCGCCGACGGGCTGGTCCTGCACGGCTACGGCCAGCGCTCGGAGGTGCTGGGCATCTCGCCGCTGGTGCATCACGCCATCGCCGGCTTCGGCCTCGGCGTCGCGGCGCTGGTGTCGCTGCTTACCGGCCTGAGGCTGGCCTTCGCGCGCCAGCAAGCCGATCCCGCCAACCCGCCGGCCCCCGACTTCACGGAGTAACGTCATGCCGAGAGAGATTGTCATCACCTGCGCCGTGACCGGCGGCGCGGACACCGCGAAGCTGAACCCCGCCGTGCCGGTGACGCCGGCCGAGATCGCGCGCGAATGCCTGGAGGCTGCGAGCGCCGGGGCGGGCGTCGTCCACATCCATGTCCGCGATCCGCAGACCGGACGCGCCAGCATGGACATCGACCTCTATGCCGAGGTGGTCGAGCGCATCCGCGAGAAGAACGAGGACGTGCTGATCAACCTGACGACCGGCGCGGGGGCCCGGTTCGACCCGGGCGATCCCGACCCTGGCGTTCCGGCCGAGACGACGAATTTCCGCTCGCCGCAGGAGCGCGTGCGCCATGTCGAATTGCTGCGCCCGGACATCTGCAGCCTCGACATCGGCACGATGAATTTCGGCGGCACCGTCTTCGTCAACACGGGCGACCACGTCACCTCCATGGCGGGGCGGATCCGCGCGGCAGGCGTAAAGCCGGAACTGGAAGTCTTCGATCTCGGGCATCTGCGCCAGGCGGTCCACCTGCTCGAATCCGGCCTGTTCGAGCGACCGCCGCTGCTGCAATTGTGCATGGGAATACCCTGGGGCGCGCCGGCAACGATCGACGCGATGCAGACCATGGTGCGCCACCTGCCCGCCGACGCCGTCTGGTCGGCCTTCGGCATTTCGCAGCACCAGCGCCCGATCGCTGCCACGGCCATCCTGCTCGGCGGCAATATCCGCGTCGGGCTGGAAGACAATCTCTATCTCGAAAGGGGCGTGCTGGCCCCGGGCAACGCGTCGCTCGTCGAGCAGGCGGTGAAGATCGTGCACTCGCTCGGCCACGCGGTCGCCTCCCCGCAGCGGGCGCGGGCGATCTTCTCGCTGCCGGCCCGCGACAGCCAGGCGTTGCCGGCCGCCTGACACCTGGAATCCGACCAGCGGAAATGGAGATCGCCCATGGGCGCGACGGTTCGCAACATCCTCTTCATCATGATGGACCAGCTGCGCTGGGACTATCTGTCCTGCTATGGCCATCCGCACCTGAAGACGCCGAACATCGACCGGCTTGCGAGCGAGGGGCTGCGCTTCGACCGCGCATTCGTGCAGTCGCCGGTCTGCGGGCCCTCGCGCGCCTGCTTCTATACCGGGCGCACCGCGTTCAGCCACGGCTCGACCTGGAACCGGGTTCCCCTGCCGCTCGGCGAATACACGATCGGCGACTATCTGCGCCCGCATGGCGTGCGCTGCGCGGTGATCGGCAAGACCCACATGGTGTCGGATCCCGATCTTTCCGGCCGCTTCGGCCTGACGCCAGACACGCAGATCGGCGTCGTCATGGCGGAGCCGGGCTTCGAGCCCTATGAGCGCGACGACGGCATCCACACTGACGCGATGGTGCGTGACAAGCCGGGGCTGAACTATAATCGCTGGCTGAACGCGCAAGGCTATGCGGGCGAAAATCCCTGGCAGGCCTATGCGAATTCGGCGCTTGGCGAGGATGGCGAGGTGTTGTCGGGCTGGTCGATGCGCAATTGCCGCCTGCCGGCGCGGGTCGAGGAACGGCACTCGGAAACCGCCTACATGACCGATCGCGCGATCGACTTCATTCGCGAGACCGGCGACCGGCCCTGGCTGCTGCATGTCAGCTACATCAAGCCGCATTGGCCCTATATGGCGCCGGCGCCCTATCACGCCATGTACGGGCCGCAGGACTTCCTACCCGTGATCCGCAGCGAGGAGGAGCGGCGCAATCCGCATCCGGTCTATGGCGCGTTCATGCAGATGGACGTGTCGCGCAGCTTCAGCGACGACGAGGTGCGGGCCGCGGTGCTGCCGGCCTATATGGGCCTGATCAGGCAGATCGACGACCATCTCGGCCGGCTGTTCGCGGAACTGGAAGCAAGCGGGCGCATGCAGGACACCATGATCGTCGTCACCTCGGACCATGGCGATTATCTCGGCGATCACTGGATGGGCGAGAAGGAATTGTTCCACGACCCCTCCATGCGGGTTCCGCTGATCATTCGCGATCCGCGCGCCTCGGCCGATGCCACGCGCGGCACGGCCTGCGCGAGCTTTGCCGAGGCGATCGACCTGCTTCCAACCTTCCTGGAAGCGCTCGGCGTGCCGGGGGCCAGCCACCGCATCGAGGGCCGCTCGCTCGGTCCGCTGCTGGCGGGGGCGACGCCGCCGGACTGGCGCAACCACGCCTTCAGCGAGATCGACTATTCGTTCTACCAGGCGGCCGAGACGCTAGGCGCCGACGTGTCGGCGGCGCGCGCCTACGCCATCCGCACCGAACGCTGGAAATATGTCTGGTTCAAGGGGTTCCGCCCGCAACTCTTCGATCTGGAAAACGATCCGCAAGAGCTCCGCGACCTGGGCGCCAGCGCGGCGCATGCGGCGATCCTGGACGAGATGCAGTCGATCCTGCTGGAACGCCTGACCGACCGGCGCAACCGCACCACGCTGCCCGACGCGGCCATCCCGCATATGCGCCCGCATCGCGGCACGCGCGGGATCCGGATCGGCGAGTGGTAGGCGAAAGCGCCCGTCAGCCGCGGGCGTCCGACAGCGCGCCTGCCGCCTGAACCGGCGCGAACCGCGCGAAATCCCAGTTGCGACCCGGCGCCGCCTCAATCAGTTCGCGGGTATAGGCGTGGGCGGGCGACTGCAGGACATCGGCCGGCGCGCCGAACTCGACCACCCGGCCGGACTTCATCACCAGGATGTCGTCGCAGACCTGGGCGGCGACGCGCAGGTCATGGGTGATGAAGAGCAGCGCTATGCCCATCTCCCGCTGCAGATCGCGAAGCAGGTCGAGCACCTGTTTCTGGATCACAACGTCGAGGGCCGAGACCGCCTCATCGGCGACGATGACGGAAGGCGAAAGCGAAAGCGCTCGGGCGATCGCGATGCGCTGTCGCTGACCGCCGGAGAATTCATGCGGGTAGCGGCCGAGCGAATCTCCGGGCAGGCCCACCCGCTGCATCAGGTCGCGCGCGCGTTCCAGCGCCTCCTGGCGCGCCATGCCGTAATTGGTGAGGCCTTCCGTGACGCTTTCGCCGACCGGCAGTCGCGGGTTGAGCGAGCGGTAGGGATCCTGGAAGACGAGTTGCACGCGCCGGCGCACATCGCGCAGGGCGCTTTCGGGCTGGTCTGCGATATCAACATCGCCGACAACCACCTTGCCGGCATCGGGCTTGAGCAGGCGCATGACGCATCGCGCCACGGTGCTCTTGCCCGATCCGCTTTCGCCGACGATGCCAAGCGTGCGACCGGGGCGCACCTCGAAGTCGACATCGGCCGCCGCGACCACCTTTTGGCGCTTCGAGAACAGCCCGCTGGCGCCATAGGTCTTGCAGAGGCCGCTCACCTTGAGCGCCGGTCCGGCGGCGTCCTCCGTGGTGGCCGCGCGCGGGACGAGGCTGGGCACCGCCTGCAGCAATTCGCGCGTGTAATCGGCGGCGGGCGTGCGCAGGATCTGCATGACCTCGCCCTGCTCCACGGTCTTGCCGTGCCTCAGCACGACGACGCGGTCGGCGATATCGGCGACCACACCCATGTCGTGGGTGATGAACAGCACCCCCATCCGGAACCGGGTCTGCAGATCCCTGATGAGCGAGAGGATCTGGCGCTGCGTCGTCACGTCCAGCGCGGTGGTCGGCTCGTCGGCGATCAGCAGGCGCGGCTTCAGCACCAGCGCCATGGCGATCATGGCGCGCTGGCGCTGGCCTCCGGAAAGCTGATGCGGATAGGCGTCGTAGGCGCCCCGGGGATCAGGCATGTTGACCGATTCCAGGACTTCCAGAACATCGCCCTTGCGCTGGCGCGCGGATTTCGAGGTGTGAATGCGCAGGACCTCGTCGATCTGCGCGCCGATGGTGACCACCGGATTGAGCGCCGTCATCGGTTCCTGGAAGATCATGCCCATGCGCGAGGCGCGCATGTCGCGGATCCGCTTGCGCGAGGCGTCCAGAACCGAATCGCCGGCGACCGAGATGGCGCCGCCGCGCACATCGACGGCGGATGGCAGCAGGCCCATTGTGGCGAGCGCGGTCAGCGACTTGCCCGAGCCGCTCTCCCCGACGAGGCAGACGGTTTCCGCCTCGCCCACCTCCAGCGACAGGTCGTCCATCAGAAGACGGCGATCCCCGCCGCGCAGGCCGAGCGAAAGATGCGAAATGCGCAGTGCGGGTTCAGCCGACACGCATGCCTCCCTTCTTGAGACGGGGGTCGAGCCGATCGCGCACTTCATCGCCGATGATGTTCATGGACAAAACGCAGGCCGAAAGCACCGCGGCCGGTATGAATACGATCGACGGCTTGATCTGGAAATACAGGCGACCGTCGGCGATCATGTTGCCCCAGGTCGGAATCTCCGATCCCAGCCCGGCGCCGATGAATGACAGGATCGCCTCGAGCATGATCGCGGAGGCGCAGATATAGGTCGCCTGGACGATGAGGGAAGGCAGGGTGTTGGGCATCAGGTGACGCCAGACGATCTTCCAGCCCGGAGTGCCGAGCGTCACCGCCGCTTCGACATAGGGCTCGTGGCGCGTGGCGAGCACGACCGAGCGCGCCAGGCGCACGACACGCGGAATTTCCGGTATCGCGATCGCGATGATGACGGAGGAAATGGAGGCGCCCCACAGGGCGACGAACGCGATCGCCAGCAGCACGCCGGGGATCGCCATCAGGCCGTCCATCACGCGCATCAGCAGCATGTCGACCGATGGGTAGTAGCCGCAGACAAGGCCGATGAACAGGCCGGCGAGAATGGCTGCGATCGCCGAGACGACGCCGATGAGCAGCGAGGCGCGCGCGCCGAAGACCAGGCGCGAAAAGATGTCGCGACCGAAGGAATCCGTGCCCAGCAGGAAGTCGGCGCTTGCCGGCTTGAGGCGCACCGCCGGCTGAATCGCGTTGGGATCGTGCGTGGCGACCCATGGCGCCAGGAAGGCGATGACCACGATCGCCAGCAAGAGGGCCGAAGCCAGGAGGACGAGGGCCGGCGTGCGGGCAATCGCCGGACGCGTCACGGAACTTAGGAGTGTCTGGAGCATGCTTCAGTACCGGATGCGTGGGTCGATGAAGGCATAGGCAAGGTCGATCAGCAGGTTGATGCCGAGATAGATGAAGCTCATCATCAGCACCACGCCCTGGATGACCGGATAGTCGCGCGCCAGGATCGCCTCGACCGTCAGCCGGCCGATGCCCGGCAGGTTGAACACCGTCTCGGTGACCACCACTCCGCCGATCAGCAGCGCGAAGCTGTTGCCCAGAATGGTGATGATGGGAATGAACGCATTGCGCAGCGCGTGGCGGAACAGGACAGAGCTCTCGCCCGCGCCCTTGGCCCGCGCCGTGCGGATGTAGTCCTCGTCCAGCACCGACAGCATGCTGGTGCGCGTCATGCGCGCGATCAGCGCCGTGAACGCCAGGGTTAGGGTCAGCGCCGGCAGGATCATCCTGTTGATGAACGGACCGAATCCGTCGGTGATCGGCTTGTAGCCCTGGACGGGAAGAAGCCTCAGATCGATCGCGAAGATCTTGATCAGCACATAGCCGAGCACGAATACCGGTACGGAAAAGCCGATGATCGAGAACACCATGATGGCGCGGTCGGCGAACCTGCCATGCTGCCAGGCCGCAAGCACGCCCAGCGGGATCGCGAGCAGGGTGGTCATGACGAAGGTGATCAGCGTCAGCGAAAGCGAGGGATCGACGCGCTGGGCGATCAGCTTCGATACCGGAATCTGCGAGATGATCGACGTGCCGATGTCGCCGTGCATGAGATTGCCCACCCAATGAACCAATTGGGTGAGCAGGGGTTGGTCGAGCCCAAGGCTCTGGCGTACCGCCTCGATGTCGGCCAGCGTCGCGTTTTCCCCGACGAGGATGGCCGCAGGGTCGCCCGGCGTCAGGCGGACGAGGAGGAATATCATCAGCCCGACCAGCGCAGCCACGGGGATGGCATAGCCGATCCGGACAGCCAGATAGTTGAGCACGATAGTCCTCCCCTGATCCCGGCGAAGTGGGACGTGCCGGTTCGCGCCAGCCTATTTCTTCTCGATGTTCCAGAACAGCGTCACCGGCGCGTGAATGACGCCGGAGATATTGCTGCGCCATGACGTGATTCGGTAGAACTGGCCGAGCGGAACATAGACCGCATTTTCATAGGCGTAGGTCTGGATTTCATCCGCGAGCTTCTTTTGCTCGGCCGGATCGGAAGTGGCCGCGAACGTGTCCCGCAGCGCCTCGAGCTTGGGATCGTCGAGCCAACCCATGACGCCGCCATTCGTGCCCTTTGCGTTCAGGCGCTCGTTGAAGATCGGGCTCGCCATGTCCGGCACGCCGAGAAGCGTGATCAGCATGTTCCAGCCGCCTTCGTCGGGGGCAGCCTTGCTGTTGACGCGCCCGATCGCCGTCTGCCAGTCCATGGCCATCAGGTCGACATTGAAGCCGGCTTCCTTGAGCGCATTGCCGCCGACGAAGCCGGGGGCGCGCAGCAGGACGAGATCGGTGGGATGCGGGATCAGGACCTTCGCGCCGTCATAGCCGGCCTCTTCCAGCATCTTCTTCGCCGCCTTGGGGTCGCCGC
>JAUIBM010000085.1 GCA_030428345.1 Alphaproteobacteria bacterium
GCCCGCCGCCTCGAAGATCTTGCGGGCGTTGAGCTCGGTGCCGGACTTGGGTGCGCCGACCGAGACGCGCTTGCCCTTGAGATCGGCAAAGCTCTTGATGCCCGAATCCTTGGATGCGACGATCTGGATATAGTTGGGATAGACCGCCGCGATGCCGCGCAGCTTGTCCAGCGGCGCCTTGAAGCCGACATCGGCATTGCCTTCCCAGGCCAGCTTGACCGAATCGCCGAGGGCAAGCGCCAGTTCGCCCTTGCCCTGCTGCAGAAGGTTCAGGTTCTCGACCGACGCTTTGGTCGATTGCACCTGCGTGCGAACGCCGGGAATCTTGTCGGCATAGATCTTCGAGAGTCCGACGCCCAGCGGATAATAAACGCCGGAAGTTCCGCCGGTAAGGATGTTGACGAATTCATCCGCCTTGACGGCTGCCGGAGCAAGGGCGAAGGCCGCGCCCGCCGCCATTGCGATCAGTTGTTTGCCAAAAAGCTGCTTCATGATGTCTCCTCCAGACAATAAGCCCGAAAACCGGGCCTGTACTCCATTCTTGCAAACCAATGGCGGGAGTGAAAGCCCGGATTTTGCGCAGGGCGGCAAAGGCCTGGCGACAATCGGCGCAGTCGAAGCGAGTCTTTGCCGGGCCTGGAAGGCGACAAACCTTCCAAATCGCTTGAAACGCAAATCGAGCCGGCGCAATTAGTGGGAAAAGTTCAACCAGGACGAGGCAGGCAACCCATGACGCCCGCAAAGCAGCTCAAGATCGGCATCCTGCAGACCGGCAAGGTGCCAGCCGAACTCGTGGCCAGGCACGGCCATTTGCCATCGATGTTCGAGCGCATTCTCCAGGGGCATGGCTTCGCCTTCCAGACCTGGTCGGTGATCGACGATGTGTTTCCCGCCGACGTGCATGAATGCGACGGCTGGCTGATCACCGGTTCGCCGCATGGCGCCTATGACGACCTGCCATGGATCGGAATACTGGAGCAGTTCATCCGCGACGCTTATCGCGCGGAGGTTCCGGTCGCTGGCATCTGCTTTGGCCACCAGCTGATGGCGCAGGCGCTGGGCGGCAAGGTCGAGAAGTTCGCAGGCGGCTGGGGAGCGGGCCATATGCGCTACCGGATGAAGGACGGCCGGGAAATCACCATAAACGCCATGCATCAGGACCAGGTCGTGGTTCGCCCGCCCGACGCGGAGGTCATCTGCAGTTCGGATTTCTGCGAGTATGCCGGTCTTGCCTACAAGGGGCCGGCCATCTCGTTCCAGCCGCACCCGGAATTCGACGACGCCTACATGACCGATCTGCTTTCGGCGCGCTCGGGCAAATCCATCCCCAAGGAGAGGGCGGACGCGGCGCTCGAATCGCTTGGCGCGGATCTCGATTCGCAGGATCTGGCGAACCGCATTGCCGAATTCTTCAAGGCGTCGGTCCGCCAGCCGGCGTAACAAGGGGCCGAGGAACAATGCGCCGGCGGCCGGATCGTTCGCCGGGCACAATTGCGGAACTTTAGGGAGTAGGACGATTGCAAGCTGTTGCCATTCAGGAAGAAGCCGACGACATCCTGCAGGAGAGACTTGCCGAGGGCGTGCTTACCTTGACGCTCAATAATCCGAAGGCGCGCAACAGCCTGTCGGAAGCGATGATGGCAAGCCTGCAGGCCAGGCTTGACGCCGCCGCGCGCGACAAGCAGGTGCGCGTGATCGTCATCGCGGCGAACGGCCCGGCCTTCAGCGCCGGCCACGACCTGAAGGAATTGACGGCAGGGCGCGCCCAGGAGGATGGGGGCCGGGCCTATTTCACCACCATCATGCAGCGTTGCGCGCGCCTGATGCAGACAATCGTGATGCATCCGCGGCCCGTGATCGCCGATGTCCGGGGCATCGCCACGGCGGCCGGGTGCCAGCTGGCGGCGAGCTGCGACATGGTGATCGCAAGCAGCAATGCCCGCTTCGCGACGCCCGGCGTCAATATCGGCCTGTTCTGCTCCACGCCCATGGTGGCGCTGTCGCGCAAGGTCTCGCAGAACCATGCCATGGAAATGCTGCTCACCGGCGAGTTCGTCCCGGCCCAGCGCGCCATGGAGATCGGCCTGGTGAATCGGGTCTGCGAAGTCGAGGACATGGATCGCGTCGTGGGTGAACTGGCGCGGAATATCGCCTCCAAATCGCTGATGACGCTGAAGACCGGCAAGCAGGCATTCTATCGCCAGGCCGACATGACTTTGCCGGAGGCCTACGCCTTTACCGCCGATGTCATGATCGACAACATGCTGAAGCAGGACGCCATTGAGGGGGTCGGCGCGTTCATCGAGAAACGCCAGCCGAACTGGACGGACGAATAGTCGGGCCGGCAGTTGCGGGCGCCATTCTGGGGGAAAAATGACCAATCCATATGAGACCGATCTGGACCGCAACGCGGCAAATTATCAGCCGCTGACGCCCATCGCCTTCCTCGAGCGGGCGGCGATGACCTTTCCCGATCACCTCGCGATCGTCCATGGCGCGCAGCGCATCACCTATGGCGCGTTCTGGCGGCGCTCGCTCAGGCTCGCCTCGGCCCTGGCGCGCCGCGGCATCGGCAAGGGCGATACGGTTTCGGTGATGCTGTCGAACACGCCGCCCATGCTGGAAGCCCATTTCGGCGTGCCGATGACCAGAGGCGTGCTGCATTCGCTCAACACCAGGCTGGACGCCGCAATCATCGCCTTCCAGCTCGATCACGCCGATTCCAAGGTGCTGATCGTCGATCGCGAGTTCTCCGCCGTGGTCCAGGACGCCCTGAAGCTGACCACCGTCAAGCCGCTGGTGGTCGACTTCGACGATCCCGATTATGGCGAGGACGCCCCGCACCCCAAGGGCGAGCGCATCGGTTCGCTCGACTATGAGGCGCTGGTGGCCGAGGGCAGCGAGGATTTCGCCTGGCAGATGCCGGACGACGAATGGAACGCGATCGCGCTTAACTACACGTCGGGCACCACCGGAAATCCGAAGGGCGTCGTCTATCACCATCGCGGCGCTGCGCTGATGGCCTATACCAACACGATCCACGCCGGCTTGAGGCAGCATTCGGCCTATCTGTGGACGCTGCCGATGTTCCATTGCAATGGCTGGTGCTTCCCCTGGACGCTGGCCGTCACCGCATCGACCCATGTCTGCCTGCGCTGGGTGCGTGCCAGGGCCATGTACGATGCGATCGCCGATCATGGCGTGACGCATCTGTGCGGCGCGCCGATCGTCATGTCGACGCTGATCAATGCGCCGGACGCCGACAAGCGAGACTTCTCGCAGACCGTGACATTCAACACGGCGGCCGCGCCGCCGCCCGAGGCCGTGCTTTCGGGAATGGCCGACGCCGGTTTCGCGGTCACCCATCTATACGGCCTGACAGAGACCTATGGCCCGTCGGTGGTCAATGAATGGCATGGCGAGTGGGACAGCCTCGATTCGTCGGCCCGCACCGCGAAGAAGGCGCGCCAGGGCGTGCGCTATGCGGGGCTGGAAGGGCTGACCGTCATGGATCCCGAGACGATGACGCCGGTGCCGCATGACGGCCAGACCATGGGCGAGGTCATGTTTCGCGGCAATATCGTGATGAAGGGCTATCTGAAGAACCGCAAGGCGAGCGACGAGGCGTTTGCCGGCGGCTGGTTCCATTCCGGCGATCTGGGCGTCATCCATCCCGACGGATATCTGCAGCTCAAGGACCGCTCCAAGGACATCATCATCTCCGGCGGGGAGAACATTTCCTCGATCGAGGTCGAGGACGCGCTCTACAAGCATCCGTCGGTGGCGGCGTGCGCCGTGGTCGGCCAGGCGGACGAGAAATGGGGCGAGACCCCGGTCGCCTATGTCGAACTAAAGCCGGGTCGGCGGGCGAGCGAAGAGGAACTGGTGGAGCATTGCCGCACTTTGCTGGCGCGCTTCAAATGCCCGCGTACGGTCGTCTTTGCCGAAATCCCCAAGACCTCAACCGGCAAGATCCAGAAGTTCCGGCTGCGGGACATGGCGAAAGGCGGCTGAGGCCGATCGGGCAAGGCGCATGGATCACGATCGCTACGACGACGCTCATATCCGCGCGATCCTGCGCGAGGTGAAGACGGTCGCCATGGTGGGGGCGAGCCCCAACAATGTGCGCCCGTCCTTCTTCGTGCTGAAATACCTGCTGTCGAAGGGGTATGACGTCATCCCCGTCAATCCGGGGCAGGCGGGGCGCGAGATCGGCGGGGTTCCGGCCGTCGCCTCGCTGGCCGCGATCGACCGGCCGGTCGACATGGTCGACATCTTTCGCAATTCGCAGGCTGCCGGCGGCGTGGTCGACGAGGCGCTGGCGCTCGATCCCCTGCCGAAGGTCATCTGGATGCAGCTCGGCGTGCGCAATGAGGAGGCGGCCGCAAGGGCGGAGCAGCGCGGCGTGACGGTGGTGATGAACCGCTGTCCGAAGATCGAATATGCGCGCCTTTGCGGCGAAATCGGCTGGGCGGGCGTCAGTTCCGGCGTCGTTTCCTCGCGCAAGCCCACCATGGCGGCCGGCATGCAGCGTTTCGGCCTCGGGAAAAAAACCGACTGAATTTTCGCCCGGCGCGGAAACAGATTTGCGAGGGCACCGCCAGAGAAGCGGAAATTGGTCTTTGCCGTCGCCCGTGCGTACAGGCATAGTCGCCGCCCGACCAAATTCCAGAATGCCCAATGCGGAGGAACCATCATGAGCGAGAGCAAACCCGGATTTTCCACCCTGTCAGTCCATGCCGGCAGCGCGCCGGATCCGGCGACCGGAGCGCGTGCGACCCCGATCTACCAGACCACGAGCTTCGCGTTCGAGGATGCCGACCAGGCGGCGGCCCTGTTCGGTCTGCAGGCGTTCGGCAACATCTACACCCGCATCACCAATCCGACGACCGCTGTCCTGGAAGCGCGGGTCGCGGCCCTTGAAGGGGGAACGGCCGCAGTCGCCGTCGCCTCGGGCCATGCCGCGCAGCTGGGTGTGTTCCATACGCTGATGCAGTCGGGCGATGAATTCATCGCCTCGACCAAGCTCTATGGCGGGTCGATCAACCAATTCAACCACTCGTTCAAGAGTTTCGGCTGGAATGTGCGCTGGGCCGATTGCGACGACATCGCCGCAGTGGAAGCAGCGGTGACGCCGAAGACCAAGGCGATCTTCATCGAGAGCCTCGCCAATCCGGGCGGCGTCGTCACCGATATCGCGGCGATCGCGGCGGTCGCGAAGAAGGCCGGCATTCCGCTGATCGTCGACAACACCATGGCGACGCCCTATCTGTGCCGCCCGTTCGAGCACGGCGCCGACATCGTGGTGCACTCCCTGACCAAGTTCATGGGCGGGCACGGCAATTCGATGGGCGGCATCATTGTCGACGGCGGCACGTTCGACTGGTCGGCGAGTGACAAATACCCGATGCTCTCGCAGCCGCGCCCGGAATACCAGGGCATGACCATTCACGAGACCTTCGGCAATTTCGGCTTCGCCATCGCCTGCCGGGTGCTGGGCCTGCGCGATCTGGGAGCGGCGATCTCGCCCTTCAATTCCTTCCTGCTGCTTACCGGGATCGAGACCTTGCCGCTGCGCATGGAAAAGCACTGCGCCAATGCGCAGAAGGTGGCCGAATATCTCAAGGGCCATCCCAAGGTCGAATGGGTGCGTTTCGCCGGCCTGCCGGACGACAAATACCACGCCCTGCAGAAGCGCTACATGCCCAAGGGTGCGGGTGCGGTGTTCACCTTCGGGCTCAAGGGCGGCTACGAGGCGGGCGTCAAGCTGGTCGGCGCGGTCAATCTGTTCTCGCATGTGGCCAATATCGGCGACACGCGCAGCCTGATCATCCATCCGGCCTCGACCACGCATCGCCAGCTGACGGATGCGCAGCGCGAGGCCGCCGGCGCGGGATCGCAGGTGGTGCGCCTTTCGATCGGCATCGAGGATGTCGAGGACATCATCGCCGATCTGGATGCCGCGCTGGCCGAGATCGGCTGATCCCGCTGCCCGGATTGCTCAACCCTGATCGCCGCCGCGCGCCGTCACCCTCGACTGCATCAGCGTGGCGGCGATCACGCCTACCGCGACAATGGCGATGAGGATCGTCGAGAGGGCGTTGATCTCCGGCGAGACGCCGAGGCGGATCGCGCTGTAGATCTTGATCGGCAGCGTGGTGGCGCCGGGACCGGTGGTGAAGGATGCGATCACCAGGTCGTCCATCGAGAGGGTGAAGGCGAGCAACCATCCCGCGACAACCGAGGGCGCGATGATCGGCAGGGTCACCGAGAAGAAGGCGTCAAGCGGGCTGCATCCCAGATCGAGCGCCGCCTCTTCCAGGCTGTTGTCGAAGCTGACAAGCCGGGAGGAAACAACGACGGCGGCGTAGCACATGCCGATGGTGGTGTGGGCGAGCACCACGGTCATCATGCCGCGCGGCACGCCGAGCGCGATGAACAGCAGCAGCAGCGACAATCCGATGATGACGTCCGGCATGACCAGCGGCGAGTAGATCATGCCGGAGAACAGGCTTCGTCCGCGAAAGCGGCCGATCCGCACCAGAACATAGGCCGCCATGGTGCCGAGCAGGGCCGAGAGCGTGGCCGAGAGGAATGCGACGCGAAGCGTGACCCAAGCGGCGTCGAGCATCGCCTGGTTGTGCAGCAATTCGCCGTACCATTTGGTCGAAAAGCCCGCCCAGACGGTGACCAGCTTGGAGGCGTTGAACGAATAGATCACCAGAAGCAGGATCGGCAGGTACAGGAACGAAAATCCGAAGGCCAGCGCGGTTGCGTTGAACCAGGTGAAGCGGGTGTTCATCGCGCCGCCTCCTGCTGGCGCTCCAGCATGCGCTGGAACGCGACGATGGGAACGACGAGGAACAGCAGCAGCACGATCGCCACGGCCGATGCGACGGGCCAGTCGCGATTGGAGAAGAACTCGGACCAAAGGGTCTTGCCCATCATCAGCGTTCCGGTTCCGCCGAGAAGGTCGGGAATGACGAATTCGCCCATGGCCGGGATGAAGACGAGGAAGCAACCCGCGATGATGCCGGGCGCGGCCAGCGGCAGCGTGATGCGCCAGAAGGCGGAGGTGCGGCTGCAGCCCAGATCGATCGCGGCCTCCAGCAGCGATCCGTCCATCTTTTCAAGCGTCGCATAGATCGGCAGCACCATGAAGGGCAGGTAGGAATAGACGATGCCGACATAGACCGCGACGGGGGTGTTGATGATCGCCAGCGGCTCGGAAATCACTCCGGTCCATTGCAGGAACTGGTTGAGGAACCCTTCCGAGCGCAGAATGCCGATCCAGGCGTAGACGCGGATCAGGAAGGAGGTCCAGAACGGCAGGATCACCATCATCAGCAGGACCGGACGGCGTTTGGGCGAGGTGCGGGCGATGCCGAGCGCCAGCGGAAAGGCGACCAGCAGGCAGAGCGAGGTGGAGATCAGCGCGATCTTGAGGCTTTCCAGGAAGGCGTTGATGTAGAGCGAATCCTGGGTGAGCCAGACATAGCTCTCGAGATCGAGGGCGGACAGGAAATCCTTGAGGCCGGCCCAGCCAAGCGCCGGATCGAATACCGGCACATAGGGCGGCTGGGCGATCGCGGTGTCGGAGAGCGATATCTTCACCACGATGATGAAGGGCGCCAGGAAGAACAGAAGCAGCCAGAGATAGGGGACGGCGATCAGCAGCGTTCGGCGGAAACGGTTCATGTGCCCCTTCCCTCAGCGCGCCAGCACGACGCCGGCGCCCGGCGTCCAGGACAGCCAGACTTCGTCCTCCCAGGTGATCTCCCGATTGGCGATGCGCCGGCGATTGGCCTCCTGCGCCTTGACGATCGATCCATCGGCGAGGCGGACGTGATAGGTCGACAGATTGCCGACATAGGCGATGTCATGCACATGCCCGGTCAGCGCATTGGCGGCGTCCGCTGGCTTCTCGCGCGTGACGGCGATCTTCTCTGGGCGCACGGCGAGGCAGCAATCCGTCTGCGGCGCGACCGGTTCGCTGGCGCGCGCGACAAAGACCGATTCATCGCCGGGGCGGTGAAACTCGACGAACTCCTCGCCATCCCGCGCGATGACGCCGCCGGACTTGCCCTCGATGATGTTCACATCGCCGATGAAATCGGCGACGAAACGCGACACCGGATTTTCGTAGATCTGCGGCGGCGTGGCGACCTGCGCCAGCGATCCGTGGCTCATCAGCCCGATGCGGGAGGAGACGGTCATCGCCTCTTCCTGGTCGTGGGTGACGATGACGAAGGTGGTGCCGAGCTTTTCCTGGATGTTCATCAGCTCGAACTGGGTCTGCTCGCGCAATTTGGCGTCGAGCGCGCCGAGCGGTTCATCGAGCAGCAGCAGCTTGGGGTTCTTGGCGAGGGCTCGGGCAAGGGCGACGCGCTGGCGCTGGCCGCCGGACAATTGATGCGGCTTGCGATGGGCGAATTGCGTCATCTGGACCAGCTGCAGCATTTCTTCGGTGCGCCCGGCGATCTCCTGCCTGGGAAGGGCGGAGCGCTTGA
This sequence comes from Alphaproteobacteria bacterium, assembly GCA_030428345.1. Taxonomy (GTDB): domain Bacteria; phylum Pseudomonadota; class Alphaproteobacteria; order Rhizobiales; family Rhizobiaceae; genus BOKV01. The sequence goes on from JAUIBM010000085.1 coordinate 8,511, forward strand.
GGCCGAAGGCGATGTTGGCTGCGACGCTGAGATGCGGAAACAGCGCATAGGACTGGAACATCATGTTGATCGGCCGGCGATTGGCCGGGATGCCGGAAATGTCCTGCCCGTCGAGCAATATCTTGCCCGATGTCGGGGTCTCGAAGCCGGCCAGCATGCGCAGCAGCGTCGTCTTGCCGCAGCCCGACGGGCCGAGCAGGGCGAAGAACTCGCGCGGATAGATTTTCAGAGAGACGCCGTTAACCGCGGTGAAATCGCCGAATACCTTGCGTACGTCGACGAACTCGACCAGCGGCTTGGCGTCGGCCTCGGTCCACGGGGCGAAAACCTTGGTCGGGCCGCCGGATGGCCTTGCCGCGGGGCCGGGCTGCCGATCCGAAACCTGTGCCTGCTGATTCATGGATGCGCTCCGGCCGTGCTGGGAAGATAACGATCCAGGACAAATGGCGGCCCGTATCTCAGGGCCGCCATCGCGCTCACTGGCCGGTGGTGACCTTGGTCCATGCGCGCGTCACGATGCGCTGGGTCTTCGGGTCGTAGGGAAGCTTC
>JAUIBM010000086.1 GCA_030428345.1 Alphaproteobacteria bacterium
GCCGTCATCGGGTTCATCCTGCTGGCGCTCGTGACCTTGCTGCGCATCGCCGAACTGGCGCGCGGCAGTGAACCCGAGCGGCCGGGAATGTCTGCGCAATGAGCCTGCTGCTGGTCATCCTCTTCTTCGCCGCCCTTTTGTGCGGCGCGCCGATCGCTGTCGCGCTGGGCCTGTCTTCCGGCGCGGTGATTGCGATCTATGGCCTGCCGGTGCATGTGCTGGCGCAGCGGTCGGTCAACGCGCTCGATTCAACGCCGCTGCTCGCCGTACCCCTGTTCATCCTGGCGGCCAGCCTGCTCAACGCGATGGGGGTCACCACCCATATCTTCGATCTGGTTCGCCTGATCGTCGGCCGGGTCCGCGGCGCGGTGGCGCAGGTCTCGATCCTCGTGAGCCTGATCTTTTCGGGGATATCGGGCGCGGCCCTCGCCGATATCGGCGCGCTGGGCAAGATCCAGATCGATCAGATGACCGGGCAGGGCTATCGCAAGCCATTCGCTGCAGGCATCACCATTGCGGCGGCGACCATCGGTCCGATCTTTCCGCCCTCGATCCCGATCATCATCTATGCCAGCGTCACCAATGTCTCTGCGGTGCAATTGCTGGTTGCAGGCATCGTCCCGGCGCTGCTGATCACTGTCCTGCTGATGGCGCAGGTCGCGGTCATGGCCCGGCTCTACGATCTGCCGCGCGACACCGTCAGCCCCTCGCTGCGCGCGGTCGTGAAAAAGGCCCTTATCTCCACCCCGGCGCTGCTCGCCCCGATCTTGCTGATCGGCGGGTTGCTCAGCGGCTTTTTCGGCCCGACCGAAGTTGCCGGCGTCACAGTCGCTTATGCGCTGGCGATCGGCTTCCTGGTGTATCGCACGCTCACCTGGCGCGCCGTGTGGGCAAGCCTGCGCGAGACGACGGAAGCGACATCCAGCATCCTCTTCATCGTGGCGACAGCCGCCGTTTTCGCCTGGGTGCTGACCCTGGATCAGGTGCCTGCCGCAGCCGGCAAGTTCCTGCTCGGCGTTTCCGACAATCCGGTGGTGCTGCTGTTGCTGGTCAACGTGCTGCTGCTGATTGTCGGCATGTTCCTGGAATCGATCGCCGCAATCCTGATCATTGCGCCGATCGTCGCCCCGGCGCTGCATGCTGCAGGGGTCGATCCCCTGCAACTGGGCATCGTCTTTGTTCTCAACCTGATGATCGGCCTGCTGACGCCGCCGATCGGCATGAGCCTCTACATGGTGTCGATCATCGCCAAGATGCCGGTGCATTCGGTCATTCGCGGCGTGATGCCCTTCTTCATCCCGCTGATCCTTTCGCTGCTGGTCGTCTCGGCCGTTCCGGCCGTCTCGACCTGGCTGCCGAACCTTCTGACGCAATAGGAATTCCCATGAGCAGGTTTCTTGGCGCAACCCGCCAACTCGGCTACGTCGTTGACGACATCGAAAGCGCCATGGCGCATTGGCACGAGGTCATCGGCGTAGGCCCGTGGTTCTACAATCCGCGGGTGCCAATCGAGGACTATCTATACGATGGCAAGGCCTATGAGGTGCACAATTCGGTGGCCCTGGCCAATAGCGGCCCCATCCAGGTGGAACTGATCCAGACCCGCAACGATGCGCCGTCCATGTATCGCGATTTCATGCAGGCCGGCCATCGCGGCCTGCAGCACATCGCCTTCTGGACGCAGAACTACGACGCCGATCTCGCCCGTCTCGAAGGCATGGGATTCAAGCGCAAGATGAGCGGCAAGGTTGGGGAGAGCGGCCGCTTCGTCTATTTCGACCGCGAGGCGCATCCTGGCACCGTGATCGAACTTTCAGAGGTGATGGGTCCCAAGGGCCGCATGTTCGACATGATCCGCGCGGCGTCACAGGACTGGGACGGGAGCGATCCGGTGCGGCCCTTCCCCGATCTCGGCAGGATCTGAGGTCACCATGCAGCCGGATCTTGTCGAGGCGGGCTACCTGATCGAGACGCCGCTTGAGCCTGCCGCCGTTGCGGCGGTAATGGCCGGGGAGCAGAGCAGCGGCACCTTCGTGCGTGTTGCCGGTGAAACCGACGAACTGCGCGAGCGGGCCGCCGCGCGGGTGCTTTCGGTCGAGGAACTGGAGCCGATGGCGGCGCCGAGCCTCGCCAGCGCCTATCTTGAGCGTAAGGGTGCGGCCGGCCCCTGGCGTCGCGCCAGGGTGCGCATCGCCTTCCCGATCGCCAATATCGGGGCGAACCTGCCGACGCTGGCCTCCACCCTCGCCGGCAATCTCTACGATCTCGGCGAGGTCACGGGTCTCAAGCTGATCGACGTCTGCCTGCCGCAAGGCTACCGGACCCGGTTCGACATGCCGGCGCTGGGCGTCTCCGGCACGCGCGAAAGGCTGGGCGTTTGTCTGCGGCCGTTTTTCGGCACGATCATCAAGCCGAATGTCGGCATGCGGCCGAACGAGATCGCCGATCTCGTCGGATTGCTGTGCGAGGCGGGCGCGGACTTCATCAAGGATGACGAGATCTGCGCTGACCCCGATCATGCGCCGATCGCCGAGCGCGTGCCGGCGGTGATGGCGAAGGTGCGGGCCTATCGCGAGCGGACCGGGCGCGACGTGATGATCGCCTTCAACGTCACCGACGAGACCGACGCGATGCGCCGTCATGCGGACCTGATCGAGCGCGAGGGCGGTTCCTGCGTCATGGCAAGTCTTAACTGGTGCGGTCTTTCTGCGATCCAGACCCTGCGGCGTTCGACGCCGCTGGCGCTGCACGGCCATCGCAACGGCTATGGCGCGTTGGGCCGTCATCCGGCGCTCGGCATCGGTTACAATGCCTATCAGACGCTTTACCGGCTCGCCGGTGTCGACCACATGCATGTGCATGGCATCGGCGGCAAGTTTTCTGATGCCGCCGAAGAGGTGGAGGCAGCCGCCAGGCATTGCCTTGCGCCTCTTGCGCGCGATGCGGTGGGGGATGGCGATGCTGTCCTGCCGGTCTTCTCCTCCGGGCAATGGGCCGGGACACTGGCGCGGACGCGCGAGGCTGCCGGCTCGCCCGATTTCATGTTTCTTGCCGGCGGGGGGATTCTCGCCCATCCTGACGGGCCGACGGCCGGCGTCGCCAGCCTGCGGCAAGCCTGGGAAGCGGTGGCCGAAGGCGCATCGCTGAATGCTGCTGCCGCAAGCCGGTCGGAACTTGCCGCTGCGCTCGCCTTCTTCGGCGCCCGGCAATGACCGGCTATGTGTTCATCGGAGATGATTTCACCGGCGCATCGGACACGCTTGCCACACTCGCGCAGGCCGGGTTGCGGGCGCGGCTTTTTCTCGATCCGCCGGACGCCGAAACCGTATCGGGCGAGGCGCTCGACGCTGTCGGATTTGCCACCGACCTGCGGGCTCTGACGCCGGACAGGATCGACGCCAGGCTCGAGGGGCTGGCGCCGCTGTTACGGGTCCTTGCTCCGCGCATTCTCCACTACAAGGTTTGCTCAACCTTCGATTCCGCGCCTGATATCGGCAGCATCGGCGCCGCGGTCGCGGCATTGGAGCGCTTGCTGGAGCCGGCCTTGACGGTCATCCTGGGCGGCCAACCCAGTCTCGGCCGGTATTGCGTATTCGGCAATCTCTTCGCCCGCGGACCCGATGGTTCGGTGCATCGCATCGACCGGCACCCGGTGATGTGCCGCCATCCGGTGACGCCGATGGGCGAAGCCGATCTGCGTCTGCATCTGGCGGCACAGGGCCTTGGCGATCTGGCGCTCGAACCCTGGCCGGGACTTGACGAGGGCCTTGCCGGACGCCTCCGGGTGCATATGGGCAATGGGCGGCGTCGCGTTCTTGTCGATGCCGCAAGGCCGGATGATGTGGCCATCATCGGCAAGGCGCTCGCCGACCTTGAGACAGGTGGCCGCCCGCTGCTCGTCGTCGGGGCGAGCAGCGTCGCGGAGGCGTTTCTGATGGCGGGCAAGGCGGCTTCTTCTTCCCCGGACCGCGCCAGCGCGGAAATGCCGGTGCGCGTTTCCACACCCCGCCTTGCGATTGCCGGAAGCCGTTCCGCGGTGACCGCGGCGCAGATCGAAGCGGCTCGCTTGTATGAAAAAATGCCGCTGCGGCGAACCGATGTGTCGGAACAGGCGCTGCAGCGGATCGCGGCCGATGCCGCCGGGCGGTTGTCGGCCGGCGGCAATGTCCTCTTGCATCTGCTTCCCGATGAGGATTACGGCCTGCCGGGCAGCGAACTGGCGCAGAGGCTGGCCCTTCTCGCCAAGGCGATCTTCGGCTTTTGTCCGGTAGGGGGGCTGTGCGTTGCGGGGGGCGACAGTTCCAGCGCCGTCGTGCATCGCCTCGGCGTCGAGAGCATGGAATATGTCGGTCGTTTCGGGCTGGGCGTCGCACTTTGCCGCGGACGTTCCGCGGCGGGCGAGATCGACGGGGTCACCTTGCTGCTCAAGGGCGGGCAGGTCGGCGATGTCGATATCTTCGACCGATTCGCCGAATTGCCCGCCCGCTAGACCGTTTCCCGATCAGGGCGTCATTTGAGCTGTTCGACGGGGTTGTTTGCCGCCTTCCACGCGGTGAAGCCGCCTTCGATGTGGGCCACGGGTTCCAGCCCCATGTCCTGAGCGGCCTTCGTGGCCAGCGCGGAACGCCAGCCGCTGGCGCAGTAGAAGACGAACTTCTTCGCCTCGGCGAATACCGGCTTGTGGTAGGGGCTTTCGGGATCGATCCAGAATTCCAGCATGCCGCGCGGGCAATGGAACGCTCCCGGGATGCGTCCCTCGCGCTCCAGTTCGCGGCGGTCGCGCAGATCGACGAACTGGACCTTTCCTTCCGCATGCAGGCTTGCGGCTTGCGCGATGTCGATCGTCTCGATCTCCGCATTCGCCGCCGCAATCAAATCCTTGTATCCGATTTTCATCTCAATTCTCTCGTTTCAACTGCCGGCGACATGGGCCGGCCAACCCTGAGGCATGTCCGCGACGCGGACCGGCAAATGCCGGTCGCCGCGCGCAGCGGGACTTTCTGCCGCGTCGCCGGTGATTGCAACCGTCCGCAGGCTGCGAAAATCCTCGTATGCGGCGATGTCCCACATGCGGGCGGCGGTTGCGCAATTGACGGTCAAATAGATCCGTTTCGCGCCGAAATTTTAGTCCGGTAGCTCATGTTTTCAGCAATTTCAACTTAGTCCTATATAGGACTTGACGCCAGTTTCTGCTGAAAATACCGTTATCTCGTGAAGTCCTAGAAAGGACCTGAGGATGACGGCGCGTAGCAGGCTGAGGCCCGTGAACTCCGGTGCGAGCGGGGTCGCCAAGGCCAAGCACCAGCAGATATCGGACGAGATCCTGAGCGCGATCGAAGCCGGCCGATGGCTGCCCGGCGATCGCCTGCCGGCCGAGGATCAACTGGCCCTGGAAATGCGTGCGAGCCTTGGCACGGTTCAGCGGGCGCTTCGCAGCCTTGTCGAGATGGGGGTGGTCGAACGCCACCATGGTCGCGGCACCTTCGTCTCCGGCGCGCGTGCGCAGGAGGGACAGTTGCGTCACTTCCGCTTTCTGGCGGAGGGCGGCAAGCAATTGCTTCCGGTCTATTTCCGGATCGTTGGCGTCGAGACGACCGGCGAGAGCGGTCCGTGGAGCCAGTTCTTCGGCACGCCCGATGGCGAATATATCCACATTCACCGCGTCGTTTCAGTCAATGACGAGTTCGAGGTCTTCAGCGAGATTTATCTTCCGGCCGACCGCTTCGCGGATCTGGCGCGCCTCAGCGAGGCGACGCTCAACGGCGTGTCGTTCCGCGACATGCTGGCCGAGCGGTTCAACGCGCCTACGCTGAACACGCGTCAGACGATGGCGTGCCAGACCTTGCCGCCCCGCGTGACCCGCGTGCTCGAGTTGCCGGCCGGCCAGTACGGCATCGTCTGGACGATCTGCGGCATGAGCTATCGCGACGCTCCCATCACCTGGCAGCGCATTTTCGTGCCGCCAAGCGACCGCGTGATCGAGATCGCCACCGTTTTCGGCGGGCACCCGGTTTCCGGCGAGGCGGGTTGAACGATGAACCCAAAAGCATGGCAACGACGAGAATGCGCGCACAAGCACATCAAACTGCGTTCCGCGTCGGGAGACGGAAAAGAGAAATCGAAACAGGAGAGCAAGCAATGCAACTGACTTTGCCCACCGCCAAGATCATGCGTGGCGTCCTTCGTCACGCCCGCACCGCCGCGACAGTCGTCGCCCTGAGCGGCCTGACCCTTTCCGGCGCAGCCGCCCAGGACATGCCGGAGATGACCCTGAAGTTCGGTCATCCCTATAACGAGACGCATCCGCTCGCCAAAGGCGCGCAGAAATTCGCGGACATCATCGCGGAGAAGAGCGGCGGCAAGATCAAGGTTCAGGTCTTCCCCAACAGCACGATCGGCTCCTCGCGCGATCTGGTGGAGAGCATCCAGATCGGCGTCGTCGATTTCGCGCTGGTGCCCACAACCAATGTCGCCAGCTTCTACGCCCCGCTCGACATCTTCTACCTGCCGTTCATCTTCCGCGACCGCGAACATGCCTATGCCGTCTCCGACGGCCCGGTCGGGCAGAAGCTCTATGCGGACATGCTGGCCAAGACCGGCATACGCACGCTCGCGATGTATGAAAGCGGCTTTCGCACCATCACGACCCCCAAGACCAAGGTCGAAAAGCCTGACGACATGAAGGGCATCAAGTTCCGCGTCGTGAACAATCCGCTCAATGTCGCGACCTTCAAGGCGCTGGGTGCCAATCCGACCCCGATGGCGCTGTCGGAAGTCTTTACCGGCCTGCAGCAGGGCACCGTCGACGGGCAGGACAATCCGGTCGGCAATGTGAAGGCCTTCGGCTTCGACAAGGTCCAGAAATACATCACGCTTTCCAATCACCAATGGGCCGGCATCATGTTCATCGCCAGCGACAAGATGTGGCAGAAGGCGCCCGAAAATGTGCAGAAGCTTTTTGCGGATGCCGCGCTCGAGACCCAGGCCTGGGAGCGCAAGGAGCTCAATGCGGTGGAGGCGGAATACCTGGCCGAGCTGGAAAAGGGCGGCATGACTGTCACGCGGCTGACGCCTGAGCAGACGGCTGAATTCCAGAAGGCCATGTCGGCGGTCTGGGACGAATACCGCGAAAAACTGGGCGCCGATCTCATCCAGTCGGTCGTCGACACCAAATAGCAACACAGCAAGCCGCCGCCAGGATCGGAACGATGCAAATCTTGCAAAAATGCCTCGATTATTCGGAGCGTTTCCTGGTGGCGGTCTGCGCTGCCGCCTTCTTCGTCATGTTCGTACTCGGCATAGCGACGGTGGTGTTCCGCTTCCTGCTGGACAGTTCCCTCGCATTCCCGGATGAACTGATCCGCTATCTGTTCATCTGGATCGTCGCGCTGGGCTCGGCGGTGGCTTTCCGCCGCAACATGCATGCGGCAATCGGCGTTGTGGTTGCCAATCTGCCGGCCTCGCCCCGGCGGGCGGCGCTGTTATTCGCAACAGCCACGAGCGCCTTCTTCTTCATCGTCATCCTGCGCAGCGGGATCGAGATCACCGTGCGGGTATGGCCGCAAATATCTCCCGCGCTCGAAATCTCCATGGCCTGGGTTTACGGAGCGGTGCCCGCAGGGATGGCCCTGCTGCTCGTCTATTCCGTCGAACTCTTTGTCAAACAATGGCGCACGCCGGCCGCGCAATTGCTGGCGGAGGGAAATTGATGGTGCGTGTTCGCGGCGCCGGCGAGGATCGGCTGAAATGACGACTGCTGCAATCTTCGGTTCGCTTGTCGTGCTGATGCTGCTGCGACTTCCGATCGCCGTCGCGCTCGGCCTTGCCAGCGTGATCGGCCTCTGGCTCAGCGACATCAGCCTCGAGATCGTGGCGCAGCGCATGTTCTCGACCAACAATTCGTTTCCGCTGCTCGCGATCCCCTTCTTCATTCTGGCGGGCGAGATCATGTCGACCGGCGGCATGTCGCGCCGCCTGGTAGGATTTGCCGCTTCGCTGGTCGGGCATCTGACGGGTGGATTGGGGGCAGTCGCGATCCTGGGCTCGAGCTTCTTCGCCGCGCTTTCGGGCTCCAATGCCGCCACTGTCGCTGCTATTGGCGGCGTGATGAACGAGCCGATGGCGGAAAAGGGCTATCGGCCGCAATATACAGCGGCCACCATCGCGGCGGCCGGCGTGACGGGCATGATCATCCCGCCCAGCATCCTGCTGATCCTTTACGGCGTCGTCACCGGGGTTTCGATTCCCGACCTGTTCCTGGCCGGCATGGCGCCGGGCATTCTGATTTGCGTCAGCATGCTGATCCTCAACCGCTTCCTGGCGGTGCGCGAAGGGGTCGAGCGCGACGAGTTCAAGGGCGTCCCGGAAATCTGGCGCAGCTTCAAGCACGCATTCTGGCCGCTGCTGATGCCGGTGATCATCCTGTCCGGCATCTACGGCGGGGTGTTCACGCCTACCGAGGCGGCGATTGTCGCGGTGCTCTACGGTCTCGTCGTCGGCCTGTTTTACGGGGAACTGACGCTTGCGGCCCTCTACCGCGCCTTCACGCGGGCGGTGCTTTCGTCGGCGGTCGTCATGTTCATCATGAACGCCGCCGGGGTCTTCGCCTGGCTGATTACCATCAACCAGATCCCGCAGCAGATATCGGCCTATCTTGCGCAGAGCGCGGGCGGGCCGCTCGCCTATCTGCTGTTCGTCAATCTGTTCCTGCTGGCGGTTGGCTGCATGATGAATGCGGCAGCGGCAATCGTGATCTTCACCTCGATCCTTTATCCGGCGGCGATGAGCTTCGGCATCGACCCGGTGCTGTTCGGCGTGGTCGTCGCGGTCAACCTGTCCATCGGCACCGTGACGCCGCCGCTCGGCGTCGACCTCTTCATCGCCTCGGCGATCACCAAGGTGTCCATCGAGCGCATCGTGGCGGTGATCTGGCCGTACATCCTGGTGCTCATCGTCGACCTGCTCGTCATCACCTTCGTCGACATCGACTGGTGGGAGACCCCGGACGAGATCTCCTGGCCCGGCACCGTCATCGGCATCCTGCTGCGACCCGTC
>JAUIBM010000087.1 GCA_030428345.1 Alphaproteobacteria bacterium
CGACCAGCATCATCGTCACGCCCTGCTCGGCATTGAGCCGGCGGACAATGGTGAAAATCTCGCTCACCAGTAGCGGCGATAGCCCAAGCGAAGGCTCGTCGAGCAACAGGATCTTCGGCCGCGCCATCAGGCCGCGCCCGATCGCCAGCATCTGCTGCTGGCCGCCCGACAGATAACCAGCCTGCTGCCCTGCCCGCTCGCGCAGGATCGGGAAATAGTCATACACCATCTCAAGATCGCTGCCGACCTCGTTGTCGGAACGGGTATAGGCGCCCATCTGCAGGTTCTCAGCGACACTCAGGAACGGAAAGACCTCCCGTCCCTCGGGCACATGCGCCACCCCGCGCCGCACGATCGTGTCCGGCTCACGCCCCTGTATCTCCTCGCCATTGAGCAGGATCTTTCCCTTTTCGGGGTCCATCACGCCGGAAATCGTCTTGAGCAGCGTCGTCTTGCCCGCGCCATTCGCCCCGAGGATCGTGACGATGCTGCCCTCCGGCACTTCGAGCGACACGCCGCGAATGGCCATCACCGCGCCGTAGAATGTCTCGACATTGCGAACCTCCAGAACCGGCCTGACCGCCGTCGTCTGCGCTCCCGCATCCAGTGCCGCAACCCCGCTCATGCCGCCTCCGACGTACCGAGATAGGCTTCGATCACCTTGGGGTCGGACTGCACCTCCGCCGGCGTGCCGAGCGCCAACGGCTTGCCGTCGGCCATCGCCAGGACCCGTGTCGAAACCTGGCTCACAAGCTTCATGTCATGCTCCACCATCAGGATGGTCAGGCCCATTTCCTTCTGCATGTCCTCGATCCAGTAGGCGACATCCTGCGTCTCCTCGACCGAGAGGCCGGAAGCCGGTTCGTCCAGCAGCAGCAGTTTCGGGCCGGAAGCCAGAGCCCGGCCGATTTCCACCACCTTGCGCACCCCATAGGGCAGGCCGGCGATCATCTTCTCGCGGTGGGCGTGCAGGTCGAGAAACTCGATCACCTCCTCCACCGCCCGGCGATGCTCGCGCTCCTCTTGTCGGACGCGCGGCAGAAACAGCAAATTCTCCAGAACGCTCGCCTTGCGCCGCGAATGACGCCCGACCAGAAGGTTCTGAAGCACCGTCGAATGATCGAACAACTCGATGTTCTGGAAGGTCCGGGCGATGCCATAGGCGATGATCTGGTCGGGCCGCACATGGGTGATGTCGTGGCCGTCGAAGACCATGCGGCCCGTCGTGCATTCGTAGAAGCGCGAAATCAGGTTGAAGACGGTCGACTTTCCGGCGCCATTGGGCCCGACGATGGTGAAGACCTCTCCCGCCTCCACCTCGAAGGAGACCCCGTCGACGGCGCGAACGCCGCCGAAGGATTTCGACAGATTTTCCGCTACCAGCAGGCTCAACGCATCCGCTCCGTCTTGAGATAGCTCTTCTGACGCCGGAACATGTCGCGCCGGGCGAGGGGAAACAGCTGGACCCAGGCCTTCATCTTCAGCCAGCGGCCGTAAACACCCATCGGCTCGACGATGATGATCGCCACGAGCAAGGCCGCGAATATGCCGGTATCCAGGCCGGCGACCGCCGTATAGGTGATCTGCTGGCGGATGGCGGTGATGATCTGCGGCAGGAATGCGACGACCGCCGCGCCGAAGAACGCACCATGGATAGAGCCCATGCCGCCGACGACGATCATCAGCAGCATCTGGATCGACACCGTGATGACGAAAGCCTCGTAGTTGAACGAGACGATGTAATGCGCCATCAGCCCCCCGGCCAGGCCGGTCACCAGGCAGGACAGGAAGAAGGCGAGCGTCTTGGTGCGCTCGACATTGATGCCCATCGCACGGGCGGAAACCTCCGAGTCGCGGATGGCGACGAGCGAGCGTCCGGTCGAGCTGCGCAGCAGATTGGCGTAGCCGAACGTCACGATGATCACGACCGCGAGGCACAACCAGTAGAAATTGGTCGGATTGGCATAACGGTCGATCTCCAGGCCGAAAAGATTGATCGAACCGACATAGGTTCCGCTGATGCCTCCGGTCACCGGCTCCAGCAACACGATCACGTCTTCCGCAACGATGCCCATGGCCAGCGTCGCGATCGCCAGATAGATGCCCGACATGCGCAGCGCCGGGATCGCGATGACCGCGCCGACAATGCCGGCAAACAGGCCCGCGAGCGGCAGCGAGATGAGGAAGGGCACGCCCTTGCCGTTGAGCCATGCCTCCATATAGGCCCCGCAGGCGAGGAAGGCCGCATGCCCGAGACTAGCCTGTCCCGTGTGGCCGGCCAGCACCATCAATCCCATTCCGGCCAGCGCCCAGATCAGCAGATTGATGAACTCGCCCAGATGATACTCGCTTATCAGGAAGGGCAGCGCCACGGCGAACGCCACCAGCAGCGCGTACCAGAATGCTTGTCGGCGATCCTCGAACAGGTTGATGTCGTCGTCATAGGAGGTCTTTTGGTGGATGCGCATACGCTCAGACCTTCTTGCTCTGGATCTGCGCGAACAGGCCGTTCGGACGGGCGACAAGCACCACCAGCATGATGGCGTAAGGGGCTATCTGGCTGTATCCGGCCGGCAGGTAGCGCCCGGCGAAGGGCTCGGCGAGACCAACGATCAGGCCGCCGGCAAGCGCGCCCGGCAGGCTGCCGAAGCCGCCGATCACCGCCGCCGCGAAGGCCTTGATCCCGAGCAGGCCGAGATTCGGATCGATGGAGCCCCGCGCCGCGAACAGCACACCCGCGACGGTCGCGATGCCACCGGAGAGCGCCCACACCAGGCCGTGCACGCGCTTGACCGGCACCCCCATGTAATACGCCGCCAGCTGGTTCTGCGATGAGGCCTGCATCGCCATTCCGAGCTTGGTGCGCGCGAAGAAAATATACAGTGCGACAGTCAGCACCAGCGTCACGCCGATGACGAACACCTCGTCGACGCCAATGGCGAGGCCAAGGAAATTGAGGTTCTTGCCGGCGAACGGGGTCTCAAGATTGAGCGGCTCGTGACCCCAGATGAGGCCGGCGATGAAGCGCAGCACGAAACCGATCGCGATGGTGAGGATCACCACGGCGAATTGCGGCTGACCGAACAGGCGGCGGATGATCAGGGCTTCCATGAGGTAGCCCACCACGGCCATGACCACGACGGCCAAGGGCACGCCGACCCAGAACGGCATGCCCCACTGGGAAACATTCACAAACTGAAAAGTTACGAACGCCCCGAGCATCATCAAGTCGCCCTGGGCGAAGTTGACGGATTCGGTGGCCTTGTAAATCAGGACGAAACCAAGGGCCACGAGGCCGTATATACAGCCTCCTGCGACGCCCCCGAGCACAAGCTGGGCGAATTCCAAATCTTTCCTCCCGCGCAGCCGATTTTTGTTTTTTGGCGAAGCGCTGGCAGCAGAAAAGCAATCCGCAGCCTTTCTAGCAAGTCATTTTTTGACGTAACCGTAAATCAGCGAAGCGGCCATCGAACCCGCAACTCCTGCAGGCCGTGGAAATGAAATCGCTCCGCATATTGCGGAACGCCGGCCAGTTCGAGCCCAGGCAGGCGTTCGAACAGGACCCGGATTGCTTCCGCGATTTCAATGCGGGCAAGCGGCGCGCCGATGCAGAAATGAATGCCCGCGCCGAAGCCGACATGGCCGGCGCCGCCGCGCGCGAAATCGAGCCGGGAGGGATTGGCGAAGCGGTTCGGATCGTGATTCGCCGAACCCAGAAGCAAGGCAACCTGCTGGCCCTGCTTGAGCGGGACGGCGCCAAGGCCGTCATTGTCTTCCAGCGCGAACCGGCTGAACATGTGCAGGGGCGGATCAAGGCGCAGCAATTCATCCGCTACTCCCGCGCCGCCGGGATCATCGTCCAGAGCGGCCAGCGGGTCGGCGCCGTTTTCCAGCAACGCCTTCACCCCGTTACCGATCGCGTGCACGGTCGCTTCGTGCCCGGCATTCAGCAACAGGATCGCGGTTGTCACGAGTTCGTCGCTCGTCAGCCGCTCGCCCGCCTCCTCGGCCTCGATGAGGCGGGTCAACAGATCGTCGCGCGGGTCGCCGCGCCTCTCATCGGCATAGGCGCGCATGAAGGCCGAAAACGCCAGGGTCGCGGCAACGGCCTCGTCCTCGGTGCGCCGGCTGCGGTTGAACTGGTACATCGCCACCATCTTGTGCGACCAGTCCAGCAACTGGCCGGACATCTCGGCCGGCACGCCCAGCAATTCGGCGATCACGATGACCGGAATCTTCTCGGCGAAGGCGGGCAGCAGGTCGACCCACCCCTCGGCCTCGAAGCCGTCGATCAGGTGATTCGCCAGGCTTGCGATGCGCGGACGAAGCCTTTCGATGTGTCGCGAAAGGAAGGCGCGATTGACCAGGCTCCGGAGTCTGGTGTGCACGGGCGGTTCGCGCTCCAGCATGGAATTGGCTTCGAAGGCGTAGAACGGCGCCGCGTGATCGGGGATCGGTGGCAGGCCGGCCGCCTCGCGGCTCATGACATGGGTGATCTCGCGCCCGAAACGCCGGTCCCGCAGGATCGCATTGACCTCGGCGAAATGCGGAAAGGCGACGACGCCGTATTCCTCCCAGTAGAACGCTCGCCCGGCCGAGCGCATCCGCTCGTAATGCGGATAGGGATTTTGGAAGAACGCCGGATCGTCCGGACGGAACGAGAGACGCGGAAGGTTCAATGCGACGGCTCTGAAACCGGGGCGCCGCAAACGCTGCTCGCCGCATGGCGCACATGATCGAGGAAGGAGCGTGCCGAGGATCGCTGGAAATGCACCGCATAGCGCCCGGCTGACGCATCCTCGCAGGCGATCAGCGCCAGCATGCCCTCGAACGGAGACCGGGCGGCCGAGCCATTGCCGAACACATCGGGATGCAGATCGAGCGGACAGAGCCGGCACAGCACCTCGCGCGCCATCGCGCCTTCCAGCGTCAGGCCGACCCAACCGTCGCTCTGGTCGGTGGCGCAGCATGCCTCATCCAGCCTCTTCGGCAATTCGCTCGCTTTTCCCGTCAGGAACCACTGCCGATCGCCGGCGAAGGCCAGCCGCACGGCGCCTTCCCCGTTATCGGCGAACCTGCCCGCCGCCGGCGGCTCGATCCCCAGCGTCTCGCGCATCGCCGCGGCAAAGGCCTCGCCGCCGCCGCGGGGCGCCGACAGCCACCACACATTTTCGTCCGTTCGCTCGGCGAGGCTGAAGCCGTCCCATTGCTCGGCAACAGGCGCATCGAGATTGAAGGCGGTCTTACGGCTGAGCAGAAATTCAGGCACGCAGCCTCTCCCCTTGCGGATCGATGAAATGCGGCGAGCATATCTCGACCTCGATGTCCTTGCCGCGAACCAGGTCGACCGCGCGGACCCTTTCGCCATGTCGCGACGGCCCACGCCGAATGAAGCCAATGCCGATCGAATGGCCAAAGGTCGGCGACCAGCCCACCGACGTCATCCAGCCCTGGTCGTTCCCGGTCGAGGCTTCCTCGCCCAATCCGATGAAATGCGCGCCGGCGGTCAGTTCCTCGGCGGCGTTCACCGCCTTGAACCCGGCCAGCACCATGCGGTCTTCCGCCTGCAGGGCCGGCCTCTGGCTCATCACCTTGCCGATGCAGTCCTTCCTGGGCGAGATCATCCGGGCCATGCCGAGATCGCCGGCGGTGGTCTGGCCGTTCAGTTCATTGCCGGTCAGGTGCCCCTTTTCAAGCCGCAGGATGTTTAGGGCTTCCAGGCCATAGGGCACGATCGAGAATTGCTTGCCGGCCTGCGCGATCGCCCGCGCCAGCGCGTCGCCATAACTCGCCGGCACCGCGATCTCATAGGCGAACTCACCCGAGAAGGAGATGCGAAATAGCCGCGCCTCCACCCCGCCGCACACGGTCAGCGCGGCGCAGGCCATGAACGGGAAGGCCTCATTGGAAATGTCGAATTCCTCGTCGACGATCTTTCGCAGGACCTCGCGCGAACTGGGCCCCGCGACCGCGAATTGCGCCCAGCGATCCGTGACCGAAACCATGTGCACATCGAGCTCGGGCCAATGCACCTGCGAGCAATAATCCAGATGCTCCATCACCTTGCCGGCATTTGCCGTGGTGGTGGTGATGACGAAGTGATTTTCGCCAAGCCGCGCTGCGGTTCCGTCATCCATGACGAAACCGTCTTCGCGCAGCATCAGCCCATAGCGCACCCGGCCCACAGGCAGGGTGGACATCATGTTGGTGTAGACTCGATCAAGAAAGAGGCCGGCGTCGCGGCCCTTGATATCGATCTTGCCGAGGGTTGAAACGTCGCAGAAGCCGACCGATTTGCGCACGGCCAGCGCTTCCCGATCGACGCTCTGGCGCCAGGTCTTCTCGCCCTTGAGCGCGAACCATTCCGGCCGCAGCCACAAACCGGCCTCGACGAAGGAAGCGCCCTGCTCCACGGCCCAGTCATGCGACGGGGTCAGCCGCAACGGCCGGTATTCCTTGCCGCGCGCCCTGCCTGCGAAAGCGGACAGCGCCACCGGCGTATAGGGCGGGCGAAACACCGTCGTCCCCGTTTCGGCGATGGATTTGCCCGTGAGCTCCGCCATGATCGCCAAGGCAGGCACATTCGAGGTCTTGCCCTGGTCGGTCGCCATGCCAAGCGTCGTGTAGCGCTTCATGTGCTCAACGGAGCGAAAGCCCTCGCGCTCCGAAATGGCGATATCCTTGACGCTCACATCGTTCTGCAGATCGACAAAGGCGCGCGCCTTCGATTCGGCCACATGCCAGAAAGGCGAGATCGAATAGGGCGCGTCCTCGCTGTCGGGAATGGCGATTTGCGACTGACCGAGCGAAAGATCGTTGAGCACGCGCATCGCAGCTTCCGTGCCCTGTGCCAGAGCGCCATGGGTGGAAAACGCGCCATTGGCCGCCCCGACCGCGATCATGCCGGAAGGCATCTCGGCGCCGGGCACGAATGCCGCGATGCGCTCGTTCCAGACCGGATTGTTGCGGCGGTGGCAAGTGAGATGAACCAGCGGGTTCCAGCCGCCCGATACCGCCACGATGTCGGCGTCCAGCCTCACGGTGCGGCCATTGGCGTTGAGAAATTCAACGCTCTCCACGCTCCTTACCCCTTTCACGTCGGTGACGCGAGCCCGGGTAAAAACGGGCGTGTCGCCTGTCATCTCCCGAACGATACCAACTTCCTCGCTAGCGCGCGGATCGATGATCGCCTCGACGTCGACGCCTGCTGCGATCAGATCGCGCGCGGTGCGCCACCCATCGTCATTATTGGTGAAGACGATGGCCGACTTGCCCGGCGCGACCGCATGGCGGTTGACATAGCTGCGAACTGCGGAAGCCAGCATCACGCCCGGCCGGTCATTGTTGCCAAAGGCGATCGGGCGTTCGATGGCGCCGGCGGCAAGGATCGTCCGCTTCGCCTGGATGCGCCAAAGGCGTTGGCGCGGCAGATGGGCCGGCGGCGAGGCGAGGTGATCGCTGACCTTCTCCAGGGCCGCGTAGTCGCCGCCATCATAGGCGGCAAAAACGGTGGTGCGGGTCAGCAGGCGGACATTCTTCATGCCCGCCAGATCGCCGGCCACTCTCTCGGCCCATTCATGGCCCGGTATGCGGGCAATCTCGGCGCGTTCGGCGTTGAGCCGTCCACCGGGGCGAAAATCCTCGTCCGCCAGGATGACCCGCGCCCCGGCCCGCGCCGCCACCAGCGCCGCCTGCAAGCCGGCAGGTCCGGCGCCGATGACCAGCAGGTCGCAATGCGCCCAAGCCTTTTCATAGCTATCGGGGTCCGGCTTGCCGGCGAGCCGGCCGAGGCCGGCTGCGCGGCGGATCAGGGGTTCATACAGCTTCTCCCAGAACGCCGCCGGCCACATGAAGGTCTTGTAGTAGAAGCCGGCTCCCAGAAACGCGGCGAAACGGTCGTTTACGGCCATCAGGTCGAAGGCCAGGCTGGGAAAGCGGTTCTGGCTGCGCGCCGTCAGCCCGTCGTAGAGCTCGGCGACCGTGGCGCGCGTATTGGGATCGCGCCGCGCCCCCACGCCGATCTCCATCAGGGCATTGGGTTCTTCCGGTCCCGCCCCGAACACCCCGCGCGGGCGATGATATTTGAACGAGCGCCCGACCAACCGCACGCTATTGGCGAGCAGCGCGGAGGCCAAAGTGTCGCCCTGGTGGCCGCGATAGCGCCGTCCGTCGAATGTGAACGACAGCGTGATGTCCCGCTCGATCAGGCCACCCGAGGAAAGGCGGTTTGACTGCGCCGACTTGCCGCCGCTCATGCGCCGACCTCCCCGACTTTGCGGCGGAACGCACTCGCGGCGACGGCGCCGCGCACCGCATGCGTCAGCGTGTTTCGCTCGACGACGATCCAGGCGCGGCAACCGCTCTCATGATACCAGTGCTCGAAATGCCAGCCCGCCGGATTGGTGCGCAGATGCACGAATTCATGGAAGGCGCGAGCCGCGTCGGGATCGTCCGCATCGGGCCGCTTGACGGTCGCATCGCCGCGATAGACGAATTCGCTGATGTCTCTTTCGCCGCAATATGGGCAGGGCAGGCGCATCACGTCTCCTAATGCAGGTTAGGCTGGGCGCCCGTGCTTTCTTCGTCGATCACGTGACCGGTCTCGAAGCGGTCGAGCCGGTACTTGGTGGCGACTCTGTGCGGCTCGTCCTTTGCGATCAGATGCGCGAAGGTGAACCCGGATGCCGGCGTCGCCTTGAAGCCGCCATAGCACCAGCCGCAATTGAGATAGAGGCCTTCGACCGGCGTCTTGTCGATGATCGGCGAACCATCCATCGACATGTCCATCACCCCGCCCCAAGAGCGCAGCACCCGGGCGCGGCCGATCGTCGGCATCATCGACATGCCGGCTTCGGCGACATGCTCGACCATCGGCAGATTGCCGCGCTGGGCGTAGGAATTGTAGCCGTCGAGATCGCCGCCGAACACCAGCCCGCCCTTGTCGGACTGGGAAATGTAGAAATGGCCGACGCCGAAGGTCACGACGCCGGGAATGAACGGCTTGAGCCCCTCGGTGAC
>JAUIBM010000653.1 GCA_030428345.1 Alphaproteobacteria bacterium
CGCGGCCTTGCTCGAACTCGCCCGTCTTGCCGGCGACTTCTCGATCGATCCCTCGCGGCTGGTGGTGGCCGGTCATTCCGCCGGCGCCTATCTGGCTGCTGCGTTGCTTTGCGGCAGAGCCGGCGGCGAGGCGGATCAGCTTGTCGCCGGCGCGGTCCTTGTCTCGGGCGTCTACGACCTCGCGCCGGTCGCGGCATCCTATGTCAACGATCTCTTGGGTCTTGATGGCGACGAAGCAAGGGCGCTGTCCGTGATCGGGGGGCGGCCACGCCGTCAGGCGCCGATCCGGGTCATTGTCGGGGCCGACGAGACGGAAGCGTTTCGCGTCCAGTCCGAGGCGCTCTTCAACGCATGGCGCGGACCGGGCGTCGACCTTTGCGTCCTGCCCGGACGCGATCACTTCGACATTCTCGACGAACTGGGCGAGCCTTCCTCACCTGCATTCGCCGCCAATCTGGGGGTCGGCGAATGACCGGCCTCGATGAACACGCCGCCAGGCTTGACGCCGAAGATATGCTCGCGCCGATGCGGGACAGGTTTCATGTTCCAGACGACATGATCTACCTCGATGGCAATTCGCTCGGACTGATGCCGAAATCGGTTGCGGCGCGGCTCGGCTCGGTGATCGGCGCCGAATGGTCCGAGGGGCTGATCCGCAGCTGGTCCGATGCCGGCTGGTTCGATCTGCCGATGCGCGTGGGCGACCGGATCGCGCCTCTTGTCGGAGCCGGTGCGGGAGAGGTCGCGGTTGGCGATTCGACCTCGGTCAACCTGTTCAAGTGTCTGGCGGCGGCCCTCAATGCCAATGTCGGGCGTTCGGTCATCCTGGCCGAGGGCAGTAATTTCCCGACGGATTCCTACATCGCCCAGGGGCTGGCACGGCTGGTGCCGGGCGTCGAATTGAAATTCTTCGCGGCGGAAGAAGACCCGCTGGCGGCGATCGATAGCGAGGTAGCCGTGTTGCTGCTCAGCCATGTCGATTATCGCTCGGCCCGGGTGCGCGACATGGCCGCCATTACGGCAGGCGCGCATGCCAGAGGCGCGCTTGTGCTGTGGGACCTGTCGCACACAACCGGCGCGGTCGCCTGCGACCTCAAGGCCGCCAATGTCGATTTCGCCGTCGGCTGCACCTACAAATATCTCAATGGCGGACCCGGCGCGCCGGCCTTCGCCTGGGCCCATCCGCGCCACTTGGCAGACCTCTCACAGCCCCTGTCCGGCTGGATGGGCCATGCCGCGCCATTCGAATTCGTTCGCGATTACGTGCCAGCGGAACGCGCACGGCGATTTGTATGCGGTACGCCGCAGATCCTGAGCCTGTCGGCGCTCGATGCAGCCCTTTCCGTTTGGGAAGACTTGCCGCTCGAAGTCCTTTGGTCGAAGTCCCGGCGGATGACCTCCTTCTTCGTCGATGCCGTCGAGGAACTGGCGGCAGGGCGCGGCCTGATGCTCGCGAGCCCGCGGGATCCGGCGGAGCGAGGGAGCCACGTTTCCTTCGATCTGGAGGAGGGCGGGTTTGAACTGATGCAGGCGCTCGCCGCGCGCAAGGTGATCGGCGACTTCAGGGCGCCTTGCACCGTCCGGTTCGGCTTTGCGCCCCTCTATCTACGGTTCGCCGAGGTGCTGGCGGCGGCGCGCCACATCGCTGAAATCCTTGAAACACGATCCTGGGATGACGATCGGTTCCGCGTTCGGGGAGCGGTGACATGACGGGCGCATCGTTGGGCGGGCTTCGGAATTTCCTCGTTGCGTTCAATGGCGGTACAGCATCGCTTGCCGCGCTCGAACATGCGGTCGTGCTTTCGAGGCGTTATGAGGC
>JAUIBM010000088.1 GCA_030428345.1 Alphaproteobacteria bacterium
GTCTACGGTCGCGCTGCTGCTCGGCGGCTTCTTCTTCTCGCTGGTCGGCGTGCTGCCCGACGTGGAAAGACAGACTCGCGACCGCAGGGTCGCGGAAAGTCGGGCCCGCATGTTCCGCCATCAGGCCTATTCCGACGCCCAGACCGGCCTGTACAATCGCCGCTACTTCGAGGGGGCCCTGCACGCCTATGTGCAGGAATTCGGCAAGGCGGGAGTGGGCCTCGGCCTCATCCTGATCGACCTCGACCATTTCAAGCAGGTCAACGACCGCCATGGCCACGATATCGGCGACCAGGTTCTCAAGGAAGCCGGACTGCAGATGAGCGAGCTCATGAACGATTACGACGTGGCTGCGCGAATCGGCGGCGAGGAATTTGCTGTCCTTACGCGCGCCGAATCGCGCGATGCGCTGGTCGCATTTGCCGAGCGGTTGCGAGAGATGATCGCCAGGATCAACGTCACGTCAGCCGCCGGTCCGGTCCGCCCCACAGCGTCGTTTGGATTGGCGACGACACTGGAAGCCACGTTCACCGACACCGAGCTCTATCGCAAGGCCGACGAGCGCCTCTACTCGGCCAAGCGGGCCGGAAGAAACCGCATCGAATTCTGACGCGGCCTGCACGCAGCCTCCGCACGATTCCCGACCGCCGCGATTTCCGACAGCCGGATCAGCGCTACGCGGCAGCGACGTTGCGCCGGCGCTCCGCCATCCATGCATCGAGCGCGGCCGCCTCATCCGCATTGAGCTTGAGCCCGCGCTTGGTCCGACGCCACAACACGTCCTCGGCCGTGACGGCCCATTCGTGGCGCATCAGGTAGTCGACCTCGACCTCATAAAGATCGTCGCCGAAACAGACGCCCAGATCCTCGGGCGCGCGCACCGCCACGAGCAGCGCATGGGCCCTGGTGCCATACAGCCGGGCAAGGCGGCCGGCATGCGCCGGCGCCAGGAAGGGCCTTGTCTTGCGCAATGCGGAAACCAGCGCATCGAATCCTTCGACCGGAAAATCCCCGCCGGGCAGCGTGGCGCCCGCTGTCCACGGCGCTCCGCGTTCGCCCAGATGGCGGCCCACCTCCTCCATCACGGATTCCGACAAGCGGCGATAGGTGGTGATCTTGCCGCCGAAGATGTTGATACAGGCGGCCTCCCCCTTGGGAGCGTCGGTCCGCAGCACATAGTCGCGCGTCGCCTCCTGCGCCTTCGACGCGCCGTCGTCGAACAGCGGCCGAACGCCCGAATAGGACCAGACCATGTCTTCGCGGCTTACCGGCTCGCGGAAATATTCGCTGGCTCCCCTGCACAGATAGTCGATCTCGGACGGCGAAATGGCGACGTCGTGCGGATCGCCGGCATAGTCCTCATCGGTCGTCCCGATCAGGGTGAACTCCTGCTCATAGGGAATGGCGAAGAAGATCCGACCGTCGGAATTCTGGAAGAAATAGGCCCGCTCATGCTCGAACTTGCGCCTGATGACGATGTGGCTGCCCTTCACCAGACGCACATTCGCCGCGTTGTTGCGCGCCATCGCCTGCCGCAGCACGACATCGACCCAGGGGCCGGCCGCATTGACGATCAGCCGCGCCGATACCGTGCTGCGCTTTTCGTCGCGTTCGAGCTCGATCCGCCACAGACCGGCCTCGCGCCGCAGCGAAACCACCTTGGTGCGCGTAAGGATGGTCGCACCGCGATCCGCTGCGTCGCGCGCGTTCAGCGCCACCAGCCGCGCATCGTTCACCCAGCAATCGGAATATTCGAAGGCCTTTGTGTATTGCGGCCTGAGCGGCTTGCCGGCCTCGTCGCGCCGCAGGTCGAGCACCCTGGTCGCCGGCAGTTTCTTGCGTCCGCCGATATGGTCGTAGAGGAAGAGGCCCAGCCGCAGCATCCAGGCCGGCCGCAATCCCGCGTGATAGGGCAGGACGAATCGCATCGGATGAATGATGTGCGGGGCGGCCGCCCAAAGTACCTCGCGCTCCATCAGCGATTCGCGCACCAGGCGGAACTCGTAATGCTCCAGATAGCGCAGTCCGCCATGAATCAGCTTGGTCGACGTGGAAGAAGTGCCGGAGCCCAGATCATGCATTTCCGCCAGGGCGACCGAATATCCGCGCCCGACGGCGTCCCGCGCGA
Source organism: Alphaproteobacteria bacterium (assembly GCA_030428345.1). Classification (GTDB taxonomy): domain Bacteria; phylum Pseudomonadota; class Alphaproteobacteria; order Rhizobiales; family Rhizobiaceae; genus BOKV01. The sequence goes on from JAUIBM010000088.1 coordinate 2,129, forward strand.
TGCCGCAACCATTCACGCCGCCGCCGATCACGAATACGTCGTAGGTTTCAGGATCTGCTGAAATCATGCTCATTTGAAACCTGAAAATCACTTTGCCGGAGCGCGGGAACCGGCGCGCTTTTCGCCGTTGCATCGCCTCCAGTCAAGCGCACCACCAAAGCCGCGCAAGGTCCCGCAGGGGTTGCAGGATCAGCGGCGGGCATCAAGAATTTTGTAAATGCGGCGAATCGTCGTAGCTTCGCCTTATTCACGTAAAATCTGGTCGCCATGTCGCTCAAGAAGGCGAAAGCCCGCATTTCCAATCTCTTGCAACGTTACCACGGTCCTGCTGCGCCCGCCACGCAGGCGGCCGCGCTGCCATGGCGCGACGGTGAGAACGGCCTGGAGGTGTTGTTGATGACGAGCCTCACCACCGGCAGGTGGGTGCTGCCGAAGGGTTGGCCGGAAAACGGCGAAACGCTGAGCGACGCGGCCCGGAGGGAAGCGTTCGAGGAGGCCGGCCTGATCGGCACGATCGGCACCGCGCCGCTCGGCTCCTATCGCTATTCCAAGCGCAAGAAGAAGGGACCGCCAAGCCTCCTGACGGTGGAAGTCTTCACCTTCCAGACGACCGGCCAGGCGCGCAGTTGGCCCGAAAAGGTTCGCCGCCGCCAGGTATGGGTCACCCCGCAAGCCGCCTCGACCATGGTCGCTGAGGCCGACCTCTCACATTTGCTCTCCGCCTTCGCCAGAGCCGCGCACGGGTATGAAAAGCAGCGCTGAACGCGCACGGCCATTGCAACCGGCCGCGCCCCGCGCAAGACTCCGGCCATGACGCGTGACACCACGGATGAACGTCCCGAGCCACGTATCCGGCTTCGTCTCGTCTTCGGCGAGGGTTCGATGCTGGGTCCCGGCAAGGCGGAATTGCTCGAACTGATCGCCCGGACCGGTTCGATCTCGCAGGCAGGACGGCGCATGGGCATGAGCTACAAGCGCGCCTGGATGCTGGTCGAGACCCTCAATTCGATCTTCGTCGAGCCTCTGGTCGAAAGCTCGCGTGGCGGGGCCAGCGGCGGCGGAGCGACGCTGACGCCGGCCGGACACGCCGTGCTCAAGCATTATCGCGAGCTCGAAGCACACACGGCGCGAGCGGGCGCGGCTGAAATCGAAGCGATACGGGCCTTGCTGAAACCGCCATCCGATATGTCCGGCGAGAAATAACGCTTGCGCCGATCCGGACTTCAGGCAATATGTTTCACCATACATATCGCTTCCCTGGAGTTTCCATGCTTCCCACCCGCCGCTCTGCGCTTTTCGCCGTCGCGCTTCTTGCTTCCTTCCTTGGCGCGGTCGCGGCTCCTCCCGCCCGGGCCGCCGGGATCACCGTCTTCGCGGCCGCCAGCCTGAAGAATGCGCTGGAAGAGGCCGCGCAGGAATGGCGCTCGCGAAGCGGCGATGAGGTCGCGATTTCCTTTGCCGGAAGCTCGACTCTGGCACGGCAGATCCAGCAGGGCGCCCCGGCCGATGTGTTCATCTCGGCCAATGCCGAATGGATGGACGCGCTGGCCGCTGACGGCCTGATTGTCGAGGCCTCGCGCCGCAACCTGCTCGGCAATGCGATCGTGCTGGTCGCCCATGGCAGGAACGCGTCTGCGGTGCGCATCTCCTCCGGGTTCGACCTTGCCGGCCTCCTGGCGGACGGCAAACTCGCCATGGCGCTGGTCGATTCGGTGCCGGCCGGCATTTACGGCAAGGCGGCGCTGAAATCGCTTGGCGTGTGGGATTCGGTGGAGCCGAAGGTCGCGCAAAGCGACAATGTGCGCGCCGCGCTGGCGCTGGTCTCGCGCGGCGAGGCGCCTTACGGCATCGTCTACGCCACCGACGCGGCCGCCGACGACAATGTCACCATCGTCGGCGCTTTCCCTGCGGACAGCCATGAGCCGATCGTCTATCCTGCGGCGCTTGTCGCCCCCGGCGCGAAGCCTCAGGCGAAGGCCTTTCTCGATTTCCTGGCCTCGCCGGCGGCAAGACCAATCTTCGAAAAGCAGGGATTCACGGTACTGGAATGAAGCGGACGCAATGGACTGGCTGAGCCCGCAGGAATGGTCGGCTGTCGCCCTCTCCCTGCGCGTCGCGCTCTGGGCGACGGCCTTCAGCCTGCCATTCGCCGTGCTGGTGGCGCTGGTCCTGGCGCGCGGACGTTTCCCCGGCCTTCAACTCCTCAACGGCCTGGTGCATCTGCCGCTGATCCTGCCGCCCGTCGTCACCGGCTATCTGCTGCTCCTGGTCTTTGGCAGGCGCGGGCCGGTCGGCCACTTCCTCGAACAGACCTTCGGCCTCGTCTTCGCGTTCCGCTGGACCGGCGCGGCGTTGGCAGGCGCGGTCATGGGATTTCCGCTGATGGTGCGCGCCATCCGCCTGTCCATCGAGGCGGTCGATCCCAAGCTGGAGGCGGCCGCGGCAACGCTCGGCGCAAACCGGTTCTGGACCTTCGCGCTCATCACCCTGCCCATGATCCTGCCCGGCATCATCGCCGGGGCGATCCTGGCCTTCGCCAAGGCGATGGGGGAATTCGGCGCGACAATTACCTTCGTGTCGAACATTCCCGGCCAGACGCGAACATTGCCGAGCGCAATCTACGCCTTCCTGCAGGTCCCGGGCGGTGAAGCCTCTGCATTGCGCCTGGTGGCGATCTCAGTCGCGCTTTCAATGGCGGCGCTTGTCTTCTCCGAATGGGGCGCCCGGCGCATAGCCCGCAGGATCGCGGGCGCATGAAGCTGGAGGTCGCGCTGCACCATGAATTTGCGGCATTCGCGCTCGACGTGGCGTTTTCCGCGCCGGCCGGCGTGACCGCGCTGTTCGGCCGGTCGGGTTCCGGCAAGACCACTGTCGTCAACGCCATTGCCGGGTTGCTGCGGCCGCAATCGGGCCATGTCGCCATCGGCGGGACGGCGCTCCTGGATACGCGGCAGGGCGTCTTTGTGCCGCCACACCGCCGCAGCATCGGATATGTCTTCCAGGACGCCCGGCTGTTTCCCCATTTTAGCGTCAGGAGCAATCTGGAATTCGGTGCAAGGTTTGCGCCGCCAAGCGAGACAGCGCCGTCGCTGGCGGCGATTGCCGACATGCTCGGCATCGCGCATCTGCTCGACCGGCGTCCCGCCGGGCTGTCGGGCGGGGAGAAGCAGCGCGTCGCCATCGGCCGGGCGCTGTTGTCTAGGCCCCGCCTCCTTTTGATGGACGAGCCGCTCGCCTCGCTGGACGAGGCGCGCAAGGGCGAGATCCTGCCCTATCTGGAGCGCCTGCGCGACGAAGCGGCGATGCCGATCCTCTATGTCAGCCATTCGCTTGCCGAAGTGGCGCGCCTAGCAACGACCATCATCGTCCTGCGCGAGGGCAAGGTGGCGCGCGCCGGTCCGGCGGCCGCCATCCTCGCCGATCCGCAGGCCGTGCCCGATCTCGGCGTGCGTGAGGCCGGCGCGATCTTCGAAGCGACGATTGTCGCGCAGCATCCGCAAGACGGGCTGACGGAACTGGCGGTCAGCGCCGGGCGGCTGTTCCTGCCGCGTGTTGATGCGCCGACGGGAGCCAGAATCCGCCTGCGCATCCATGCGCATGACGTGATCCTTGCCACCCAACGCCCGCAGGGCATGAGCGCGCTCAACATCCTGCCCGCCACGATCGTCGATATCCGCGAGGGAGAAGGACCCGGCGCGGCGGTTTCCCTTGCCTGCGGCGAGGACCGTCTGCTGGCGCGGGTGACGCGCAGGTCGATCCGCGCGATGGGCGTCGCGCCGGGGTCGACCTGCTTCGCCATCCTCAAATCCACCGCCGTCGCGCCATCCGACATCGGCGCCGGTTGGGAAGTCGGTCTGTAGCCGCGCTCGCGCCTTTATTGCGCCAGGGGGCGCTCCTCGACTTCGCTCCCGTCGGCGAGTTGGTCGTTGGGATAGAGGATGACGGTCTGGCCTGCGGTCAGGCCCTGCAGCACCTGCGCGCTGCTTGCATTCATCCGGCCGATCTCGATTGTCCGCAGCCGCGCCGCGCCGTCCTCCATCGCGAACACCGCCCACTTGCCGCCTGAGCGGAAAAGCGAGCCGATCGGAACCTGCAGCACGTCGTCCCCCGACCAGATTCCGACATGGACGACAACGCGATATCCATGGCCAAGGCGTTCGGGAACGCTGTCGAGATCCAGCAGCGCGTTGACCCGCTGTTCCTCGATGCCAAGCGCGGAAACCTTGGTGAACGCCGCCGGCTCGATGCGGCGCACCGTCGCCTTCAGTTCGCCCTCGCCGCCCCAGTCACTGATCGTCGCCCGCGCGCCCTGCTCCACCCGCACCGCATCCTTGGACAACAGGTCGACGGTCACTTCCAGATTTCGCGGATCGCCGATATCCACGAGCCGCTCTCCCGTCGCGATGGCCTGGGCGCTTCGCACCGCGACCGCCAGCACGACGCCGTCCACGGGCGCGGCGATCTTGACGCAGCAGCCGGCCGGCCGCGTCTGCGAACCCCGGCTATCCGGCTGCGTCAGCCGCGCCTCTGCGCTCGCCAGTTCCGACTGTTTCAGCGCGATATTGGCCTGCGCGCTCGCGACCGCCGCCTTTTGCAGGCGCAGGTCGCTGCGGGACTTCTCGAGCATGCTCTGCGGAAGAAAGTCGCTTTCCGCCAGCTTCGCTGCGCGGTCGTAGTCCGACTGCGCCTGTTCGAGCGCCGTCAGGGCGCGCGCATGCTCCACCGTGGCGAGCGCGACTGCAGAGCGCGCCGCGCCCACCGCCGCCACCAGTTCCGCCCGGGTGCGATCGTCCAGGAAGGGCGGATCGAGCGGGTGGATCAGCGCGATCACCGTCTCGCCGGCCTCGACGCGATCCCCTTCCTTGAGCGTGATCCGGTCGAGATGGCCGGCAACCGGCGAGGAAACGGAGAAGACGTCGCGCACGCGCGCCATTCCTTCCTCGCTGACCGTCACCTCCATCGGCCCGCGCTCCACCCGCGCGACATCCACGAGAATCGGCGTCTGCCGCAGCGCCAGATACAGCCCCGTCGCCGCCAGGGCGGCAAGCACGGCGAAGACGGCTCCTCTCATTGCAAGGCGCGCCATTGCTTCATTCCCTCGTTTTCAGAACCCGGATCAGATCCAGGCGGTGAATGCGGCGGCGCACGATCAGCGCCGAAAGGCCTGCCGCGGCCGTGACGACCAGGCTGGCGGTGGCGAAGGTGGCGGTATCGACGACCAGCGGCACCCGAAAGAGATCATTCTGGAAGCCCTGCGTCACCGTCCATGCGAAACCGTATCCAAGCACCCAGCCCAGCGGCTGCGCCGCGAGCACCATCATGCCCAGCTCGGTCATCAGCACACCCGACACCTCCGTTTCGGAGAATCCGAGAACCCGCAGGCTCGCCAGTTCCCGCGCCCGTTCCGACAGCTGGATCCTCGCCGCATTGTAGACCACGCCGAAGGCGATGATCACCGCGAGCGTCACATAGACCGTGGTCATGATGCCGATGTTCTCCTCGATCGTATCGCGGAATTTTCGCCTCGAGACCCCCTGCAGGGCGATCGAGGCGATCTGGGGGGTCGTCTTGATGGCGGCATAGATATTCGACAGCGCGTCGGCGTCGACCGAGATGCGCACGCCGGAAATGCGTGGGCCGTCGCGCACCAGCCGATCGAGGGCGTCGCTCCCCATATAGGCGGTCAGGCCGACATAGCTTTGCGCGATGCCTGTCACCGGGACCATCGCCACGCGGCGCCCGAACTGTCGCAACTCGACTTCGAGCATGTCGCCCGGCCGCGAATCCAGCAGGGTGGCGAGCCGCTCGGAGAGCATAAGCCCGACCTGGGGCGGGTCGACCGGGTTGAGATCGATGTCGAGGATACGTCCGAGTTCTGCGCCGGCCGGCAGGCCGACAATGGGCGCACGCCTTTCCCGGACGCCATTTCGCAGCGTCACCTGGGTCATACGGAAAGGTTCGGCGCGCAGCACGCCCGGCAGGTTGGCCGCACCCGCCGCCGCGCCGGGAGCCAGATCGGCGTTGAAGGCGAGCGTCGCGTCCTGACGGTCGGCGCGAAAGAACGTCACGTCGATCATCGCCTCGATCGAATCGAACGAGAACAACGCCGTCACCAGCAGCGCCACCGACATCGCGGTGCCCAGCGTCGTGAGCAGCGAGCGCACCGGCCAGCGCGCCAGATGCCGAAGGGCCATGATCGTGAGTTGCGAGAACGGACGCAGCAGCCAGCTTCCCGAAAGGCGGCTGCCATAGCGCGTGGGCGCCGGCGGTCGCATGGCGACGGCCGGCGGCAGCGCGACGATCCCCCAGAGCGACTTCAGCGCTCCGGCCAGCGCCGCGCCCACGGTAACGCCGCCGGCGAGGAGGTACAGGTCCGCGCTCTCGCGGAAGATGAGAAAGGGAAAGGAGAAGAACTCGGCATATAGCCGCGTCAGGCCACGCCCCAGAAGATTGCCCGCCAGCGCGCCGATCGCCAGCCCGATGAGCGAAATGACGATCACCAGCTTGGCGTAGTGCCAGCCGACGGCGAAATCGCCATAGCCCACCGCCTTCATCAGCCCGATCTGCTCGCGCTCCAGCGCGATCAGGCGCGACAGGATCATGTTCACCAGAAAGGCGGAGACGAACAGGAAGATCGGCGGGATAACCCGCGCCATCGCCCGGAGCTGGACCAGTTCGGAATCGAGGAAGGCGTGGGAAACCTGGTCCTTGCGCGCATGGGAGCCGGCGCCGCCATAGGGCGCCAGGATGGCGTCCAGCGCCTCGATGATGCGTCTGTCATCGCCATTGCGCAACATCGTCAGGGAAACGTCGTTGAACGCCCCCTCCATGTCGAAGATGCCCGCGAGCATCTTGTTCGCGGC
>JAUIBM010000654.1 GCA_030428345.1 Alphaproteobacteria bacterium
GACGGTCGCGGCGCGGAAATCTTGTCGGAGCTGCTGGGCGGCGTCGGCACGGACGGACCGCTTTCCCTCTATGCGCACATCCCGTTCTGCGACCGGCTTTGCTGGTTTTGCGGCTGCCATACCAAGCACACCAATCGCTATGCGCCGGTCGCCGCCTATGTCGACCATCTGATTGCCGAACTGGCGCTGCTGAAGGCGCGCCTGGGGCGCCGCCCTGCCCTCGCCCGCCTGCATCTGGGCGGCGGTTCGCCGAGCATGCTGCACCATGACGACCTGGCGCGCATTCGGGTCGACGCCTTCGTCATCACCCCGGACGCGGAGATCTCAATCGAGATCGACCCGTCGGACCAGAATGCAAACACCCTCTCAGGATACCGCACGCTCGGCGTTACGCGAGCCAGCATCGGCGTGCAGGACTTCGACACGAAGGTGCAGGCCGCGATCAACCGGCCGCAGAGCTTCGAGCAGACGCGCGACGTGATCCATTCCCTGCGCTCGGTCGGTGTCACCTCCGTCAATATCGACGCGCTTTACGGCCTGCCGCTCCAGACGGAAGACACCATTGCGGCGACCATCGAGAAGGTCGTCGAACTCGCGCCGGACCGCGTGGCGCTGTTCGGCTATGCGCATGTTCCGTGGATGAAGAAGCATCAGCAGCTCATCGCCGCCAATGCCTTGCCGAACCCGCTGGAGCGATTCGAGCAGGCCCGCAAGGCCGAAGCCATGCTGCTCGCGGCCGGATACATCAAGATCGGGATCGATCATTTCGCGCTGCCGGGCGATGAACTTGCGCAGGCGGCGCTCGAGGGTCGCCTGAGGCGCAATTTTCAGGGCTATACGACCGATCAATGCGCAAGGCTGATCGGCGTCGGCGCCTCGGCGATCCATGCATTTGACGGCGGCTTCGTGCAGAACATTGTCGCCACCGGCCAATACCAGGCAACGGTGGCTGAAGGGCGTCTGCCGGCGGCGCGCGGCTGCAAGCGAAGCCTGGACGACCGCATCCGCGGCCACGTCATCGAAAGGCTGATGTGCGACTTCTCGTTCTCGCTGGACGATCTGCGCGACCGTTTCGGAATTGCCGCCGACGCCGTGATTGCCGAGGCCCGCGACCATGCGCGGCAGGAGCGCGAGGGATTGTGCGCCATGTCCGACGGACGATTCTATGTTCCGCAGGACGCCCAACCCTTCGCGCGGATCGTCGCTGCGCGTTTCGACGCCTATCTGCAGCAGTCGCAGTTCCGCTATTCGCGGGCGGTCTGACGCTGGGAAATCACTCTTCCGAGGATTCGGAAGCCTCCCGCAGGGCGTCCAGATCGGGTGCGATGATGGTTCGCGTGTTCTCGATCTGGATCACGCCGGCTTTGCGCAGCCGGGTCAGCTGGCGGCTGACGGTCTCGATCGTCAGCCCGAGGAAATCGGCGATGTCCGCGCGCTTGAGCGGAAGGTCGAACTTCACCTCGCCATGCGAACGATCGAGCTCGGGATCGATGTGGGTCGCAATCAGCAGCAGAAAGCTGGCGACCTTCTCGCTGGCGCTTTTCCGCCCGAGCGTAAGCATCCATTCGCGTGCTTCGTCCAGTTCCTTGAGCGACTGCTCGTACAGGCGGCGCTCCATTTCCGGCGACTGGCGGACCAGTTCCTCCATGACCGACTTGGGAAAAGAGCAGACCCGCACATCGGTGGTCGCCTGGGCGGAGACGTCGCTTTGCCTGCGGAATGGGCGGCCGAGGAAATCCGGGGCAAATTGCAATCCGACGATCTGCTGGCGTCCATCGGACATCAGCTTCGTCAGCTTGACCACCCCGG
>JAUIBM010000089.1 GCA_030428345.1 Alphaproteobacteria bacterium
GTGACGCTGATCGACGGCTCGCTGACCACCGATCTTGAAGCGACGCGGCTCGACGGGCCGGGCGGGCAATTGCTGCTCAAGGCGGCCTACGCCCAGGATACCAGGCAATTGGCGCTGGACATGTCGCTGCGCGAGGAGGCGAACGGGATTTTCGCCAATCTCCTCAAGCTCGACGGACGCCCGCCCGTCGAATTGAGCCTTTCGGGCACCGGGCCGCTCGACCATCTCGATCTCGATCTATCCTTCGACGCTGGCGAGCAGCGCATCCTGACCGGGCTTGCCATGCTTCGAAAGAGCGGCGCCGATCTGGCGTTTGACGGCCGGCTGGAAGGCCCGCTGTCGCAGGTGTTGCCGGCCGATTTTCGCAGTTTCTTCGGCGCCCAGACCAGCCTTTCCGCCTCCGGATCGTTCAAGGATGCGGGCGGCGTTTCACTCGACAGTCTGGATGTCGCGGGCGAGGCCTTTTCGCTCAACGCCAGAGCGGAGACGGCAGCCAGCGGCTTTCTGCAGCGCCTTGTCGTCGACGCCCATATAGCCGACCCGTCCGGCGGGCAGGTTGTCCTGCCCGTGGCCGGGGGGCAGACCAGCATTGAGCGGGCCAATCTCGCCGTCGATTTCGGCGACAACGCCGATGAAGACTGGACCGCGACGCTGGAAGTCGACAAGCTGCGGGCGGGCGACGGTTCCGCCGCCAGGCTAGCCCTCAAGGCCGGCGGACAGGCGGTCTCGCTCGGCGACGCGGCAGCGCGGCGCATCACATTCTCGGTCAATGGCGAGGCCACAGGCGTCGATGCCGGCAATCGGGAACTTGCCGAGGCGCTTGGCGACACGGTCAGGCTCGATATTGGCGGCGACTGGCGCGGCGGACAGCCGCTGCGCCTGGAAAAGGCCGAGATTTCCGCCCGCGAGGCGCTTGTTTCGCTGTCGGGCGAGATTGCCGATTACGTCTTCAAGGGCGGCCTGGCGGTACGCGCCTCCAATCTCGCGCCATTCTCCGGTCTCGCGGGCAGGTCGCTTTCCGGCGCGATGGACATGCGCGCCGACGGCGAGATCTCGCCGATCAGCGGGGCCTTCGACCTGAAGCTTGCCGGAAAGGCGAACGATCTTTCGATCGACGACGAGGTGCTGAACGGCTTGCTGCGCGGCGATACGACGATCAACGGACAACTCGCGCGCAACGAGCAGGGTTTCGTCACGCGCGACCTTCGCGTCGTCAACGACCAGATGCGGCTCTCCATGGATGGCGCATTTGCAACGGGAGCCGCGGATTTCGATTTCGATTTCGCACTTGCCGATCTGTCCTCGGTTTCGCGCCAGGCCGAAGGGCCGCTGAAGGTGACCGGCAATGCGCGCGGCAAGGAAGGCCGGATCAAGCTGTTCGCCAAGGCGGATGTCCCCAGCGGCTCGCTTGTCGGCAAGGAGCTCTCGCAGGCCTCGTTGCGTTTCACCGGCACGCGGGTCGACGGCGATATCGAAGGCCGTATCGAGGGCGGGGGCAGGCTGGGCGGCGCAGATGTCTCGCTTGCCTCGGACGTGAAGACCGCAGGAGAACGGCGCGAGTTGAACGGATTGCGCTTTGTCGCCGGGGGCATGGAACTGGGCGGCGATCTTGTCCAGTCGGCCAAAGGACTGTTCGACGGCAAGCTCGCGATCAAGGCCAGCGATATCGGCACGGCTGCAGCCTTGTTCCTGAAGAAGGGCAGCGGCGCGATCAACGGCGAAATCGACCTGAGTTCCGGTTCGGGCGCGCAGGATGCGGATATCCGCGCATCGCTCTCCAATATCGCCATCGACGACATGCGCGTGGGTGCGGGCAAGCTGTCCGCGCGCATCGAGGACGCCTTCGGATTGCCCAAGGCTGACGCCTCGCTCGATGCCGGCGATCTGTCGGTTGGCGGCGTCGACATCGCGAAGCTGACGGCCAGCGCCAACCGCGCCGGCGATGTCACGAAGGTTGATGCCACTGCAAACCTGGAAAACGGCGCCAAGGCCAATGTGAGCGGGGAATTGTCGCCCGTCGATGGCGGCTACAGGCTTTCGCTGGCGCGCGTCGATCTGGTCAAGGACGCGGTCTCGACACGCCTGGTCAAGCCGGCTGTGGTGCTGGTTCGCGGTTCGAGGGTCGAGATCGACCCTATGCAGTTCTCCGCGGGCAGGGGCTCGCTGACCTTGAGCGGCAGCGTCGACGAGAAACTGGCGCTCGATCTGAAGATCGATGATCTGCCGCTCAACATCGCCAATGCAATCCGGCCGGATCTGGGGCTCGGCGGCACGATCAACGGCTCCGCGTCCGTGCTCGGCGCTCGCACCGATCCCCAGGTCCGCTTCGACCTTCGCGGCGATGCGATCTCGGCCAATGCGCTGGCGCAGGCCGGCCTCGACGGCGTCTCTCTGAAGATGGCCGGCCGCTCGCGGGGCGGCGCAATCACGCTCGATGGCTCGGTCAACGCCGACGGCGGATTGCGGGCCAATCTTGCCGGCACGATCGCGCAGGACGCCAGTTCGCTTGACCTGAAGATCGATGGCGATGTTCCCCTCTCGCTCGCCGACCGGCTCGCCGCCTCGCGCGGGGCCCAGGCGCTGGGAACCCTATCGGTTTCGATCTCCGTGAAGGGAAGGCCGCAGGCGCCGGCGATCGCGGGCAGCTTCTCCACCCGCAACGCCCAGTTCATCGATCCGATGACGAATGTGCGGTTGAAGGAAATCGCCGTCGACGGCCGAATTGACAAGCAGACGATCACCTTGTCCTCCGTCTCGGCAAAGCTGGCGGATGGTGGCACGATCAAGGTGGCCGGTACGGTTTCGATCGATGCGACGGCCAATTTCCCGGCTGATCTGAGGATCGCGCTCGACAGCGCCAGATATCGCGATGGCGAATTCGTCGCCGCCCGGTTGAGCGGCCAGATGAGCATGACCGGACCTTTGGCGCGCGACCCGCTTCTTTCCGGCAAGATCACGGTGGAACAGGCGGAGATATCGGTGCCCGAGCGCCTGGGCGGCGGCGTCGCCGATATCGACGTCAAGCACAGGGCGACGCCGCCGGATGTTGCGGCGACGCTGAAGCGCTCAAGACCGGCGGGCGAAGCCGCGACCCCGACACGCCGGCCGAGCCTGGTGCGTCTTGACCTGACGATCGATGCGCCCCGGCGGATCTTCGTACGCGGCCGCGGCCTGGATGCCGAGGTGGGCGGCAATGTGCGCCTGACCGGTCCTATCACCAGCATCGTACCGGTTGGCGCCTTCAACCTGATCCGAGGACGGTTGTCGATCCTGGGTCAGCGGATCGTGTTCGACGAGGGATCGGTGCGGCTCGCGGGCACGCTTGACCCGACCCTCTATTTTGTCGCCAGCGCCGCGCGCAGCGACCTGACAGTTATCGTCACGGTGACCGGGCAGGTGAGCGCGCCGAGGATCGCCTTCTCCTCGCAGCCGGAACTGCCCGAGGACGAGGTATTGGCGCAACTGATCTTCAACCGCGGTGTCTCGGAGCTCTCGCCGCTGCAGATCGGACAACTCGCCATCGCGGCGGCCGAGCTCGCCGGCGGCTCCCGCACATCGCTGGTCGGCAGCCTGCGCAAGGCGACCGGACTGGACGACATCGACATCGTGACCGGGACCGACGGCACCACCGGAGTGCGCGCGGGCCGGTATATCCGCGAGAACATCTATCTGGGTGTGGAGGCCGACAGCGCCGGGCAGACGCGCGGAACCGTCAATCTGGATATCACCCCGGAACTGAAGGCCAAGGGCTCTGTCGGCTCGGGCGGCGAGTCCAGCGTCGGCGTCTATTTCGAACGGGACTACTGACCGGCCTTGGGGTTCGGCAAGCGCGGCGAATGCAACCTGCCGCGATTGCCGGAGAAACGCCCTATTTGCAGGCGATCCGAATGCCGAAATCGGGAACGGGATCCGTCATCTGCGGCCACACCATGTCGCGGCGTAGCGAGGTGAAATAGCAGACGCGGCCGATCGCCTCCTGCAGCGACCAGAACGCTTCGTGGCAGCTCAGCCCGGCCCTGCTGGCTGACGGAGGAAAGATATAATGGACCATTCTCGCGCCCTGGCCGGTGGTGCAATGGTGATACCACTGCTGCTGGGCCTGTGCGGAGGAAGGCCCCGCGGCGCAGATTGCTGTCGCCAGAAATATGGCGGGCGCGAACTTGCGCGCTGCGCGAACTGCGAGATTCTTGTCGGACACCGCGTTCTCCCGGAAATGGTTGCTCATCGAGTTGGCTTCCTAGGCGAACGACGATGGTCGTTCGCCGGAGGAGTTAACCGCAGCCGGCGGGATGCAACCATTCGGGAAAATGCTTGTTTTTTCGGTAGATATACTTAGGAGCGGGCGGGGCATGCGGGCGAGCCGCCTGCCCCGGTGCTGCTGACGCCGCGATGGCTCAACCGGCCCGCATCTGCGCGGCGATGGCGAGGCGCGTCACCGTGAAGGCATGGCGCGGCGGCATCGCCGTTGAGCTGCGATTGCGCACATCGTTCAGGAAATTGTCGAAATAGGTGAGCTTCTCTCCGCTTGCGTCGATGTAGCGGGTCCCCTCGCGGTTCGACACGAACAGATGATCGGCGCCCTCGCGCCCGGCGACGTCGATATATTTGCGCAGCTCGATATAGCCCTCGGTGCCGAGCAGGAAGAGCCTGCCATCGCCCCAGGTCGCCAGCCCGTCCGGCGTGAACCAGTCGACCCGGATGAAGCCCGACGCTTGCTCGTTGCGCAGCAGGATCTCGCCGTAATCCTCGAACTCCGGAACGTCCGGCGTGCCGCGATTGGCGGTCGCGCTTGCAACGATCTCGGCCTTGTCCGTTCCGGTGAAGAAAAGGAACTGGTCGATCTGGTGGGAGGCGATGTCGACCAGAATGCCGCCATACGCCTCACGCTCGAAGAACCAGGAGGGGCGGATTGGCCGGTTCAGTCGGTGCGGTCCGAGCCCCACCGTCTGGATGACGCGGCCGATCGCGCCCTCGGCCACCAGCCGCGTTGCGGCCTCGCAGGCGCGGACCACGAAGCGCTCCGAAAAACAGATCGAGAAGATGCGACCGGTTTCCCGGGCGGCCTTTTCGATCGCTTCGATGTCGGCCAGCGTGGTCGCGCCGGGCTTGTCGACCATGACGTCCTTGCCGGCGTGCATGGCGCGGATCGCGATTGCGGCGCGGTCGCACGGGATGGCCGCGCAGACGATGATGTCGATGGTTGGATCGGCGAAGAGGCGATCGCGTTCAATCGCCTCGAGGCCGGGAAAACGCTCGCGAAATCCTTCGAGGACGCGCGCGTCGCTGGTCTGCGGACAATAGCCGACGCACTCGGCGCCCGATGCGGCGAGTTCACCAACGAGGTGGTAGATATGGCGGTGGTCGAGCCCGATGGCGGCGAAACGGATTGGCTTGCTCATGAGCGGGCGCCCGCAATATCGACAGCGCCGCCACGCGCCCCTGCGTCGATCAGCGCGTCGATCAGGCGGTGCACCCGCAGCGCCTCCTCGCCGGTGACCTTCGGTTCGCGGCCGTTCGAGATGGCGTCGATGAAATCCGCCATCACCGCGCGGTGATAATCATGCGGGAACGCCATGGGATCGGCTCCGGTCCCCCCCGCGCTCTGGTCTGCCGCGATCTCCTCCTTGTGGCCATCCTGGAACTGGACGAGCAGCGCGGTGCCGGCAAGCGAGGCCGTTCCCTTTTCGCACACCAGGTCGATGCGTTCGAGGAAGCCGGGATAAGCCGCCGTGGTCGCGTCGATTGTGCCGAACGCGCCGTTCTCGAAGCGCGCGGCCGCGCAGACCATGTCCTCGGTTTCCATGCGATGAACGCTGGTCGTCTGCGCATAGCCCGTGACCTGCACGATCGGGCCGGCAAGGCTCAGCATCAGGTCGAGGGTGTGTATGCCCTGCGAGATCAGCACGCCGCCGCCGTCCCGCGCGAAGGTTCCGCGACCCGGCTCGTCATAATAGCCTTGCGGGCGCCAAAGACGAATGACGGTGGAGCAGCCGACGATGGCACCCAGTTCGCCGTCCCTCAGGATTTCCGCAAGGCGCATCCCCGCTGGACGGAATCGGTGCTGCAACACGATGCCGAGGGTGACCCCCGCCTTGCGGCAGGTCGCGACCAGTTCCTCGGCGCGCGCGGTCGAAATCTCGATCGGTTTCTCCAGCAGCACATGTTTGCCGGCCTCTGCGCAGCGCCGCGCGATGTCGAGATGCGTGTTGGCGGGTGTCAGGACGAGGACGGCATCGACCGTCTTGTCCTCCAGGATGGTCTCGATCCGGTCGCATGTGGGGAAGTCGAAGCGCTCCGCAAACGCCGCGCGTCGCGCTTCGCTGGGCGACCATGCATAGGCGACCTCGACCTTGTCCGCCAGGTCGACCAGCCCCTTTGCGTGCGGCGTCACCGCCATGCCCAGACCGATCAGGCCAATACGTTTCTTCGTCATTCGTTTTCTCTTGCGATGGGGAAGGTTTGACTACGGCCCGAACCACTTGAGCGGGCCGAGGCTGAGGGTGGGCACGAAGGTGACCAGCAAAAGCACCAAAAGCAGCGCTCCGACAAACGGCAGCACAGCACGGAAGACTGAGCCGACATCGGCCTTGCCGACCCTCGCGGTGATGAAGACCAGCATGCCGAGCGGCGGCGTGAGCGCGCCGATGACAAGGTTGAGCACCAGCACGATGCCGAATTGCACCGGATCGAAGCCGATCGCCAGGACCATCGGCACCAGGATCGGCACGAGGATGACCAGCGCCGCGATCATTTCCATGAACAGGCCGACAACCAGTAGGAAGAGGTTGATCAGCAGCAGCAGGATGATCGGGCTGGAATTCAGCGCGCCGAGGGCCGCGGCGATCTTCTGGGGAACCTGCTCGAAGGTCAGGATCCAGGCAAATGGCGCTGCAGCGGCGATGATGATCGCCACGGCTACCGTGTCGGAGGTCGCCTCGCGTATTGCCTCGACGAAATTGCCGACGGTGAGTTTGCGATAGATCAGCGCCCCGCAGAAAATCGCGAACAGGAAAGCCATCGCCCCGGCTTCCGTGGCGGTGAAGACGCCGAAGCGCACGCCGCCGACGATGACCAGCGGCAGGATGAGCGCCGGGATCGCCACAGTGAATGCCGCGAGCCGCTCGCGGCCGGTGGCGCGCGGGATGTCTGCGCCATAGCCGCGGATTCGCGAGACGACATAGACGACCGTGGCGAGCGCGGTTGCCGCGAGCAGGCCGGGAACGATCGTCGCCACGAACAATGCGCCGACGGAAACCGAGGCAAGGGCCGCATAGATGATCAGGCCAAGGCTCGGCGGAATGAGATTGGCCAGGGTCGACGAGGCGCTGGTCAGGGCGCAGGAAAACTCGCGGGCATAGCCGCGCTTCTCCATCTCTGGCACCAGCAGCTTGGCGATCGCCGAAGCGTCGGCCGAGGAAGAGCCCGAGACGCCAGCCAGCAGCGTGTTGGTGACGACGTTTGCCTGTCCCAGGCCGCCGCGCAGATGGCCCACCAGGCGGGTCGCCAGATCGACCAGCCTGACCGTGATGCCGCCGACATTCATGATGGCCGCCGCCATGATGAAGAACGGGATCGCCAGCAGCGTGAAGGAGTTGAGCGAGGAAGCGAGATTCTGCGCCACGACGACCAGCATCGTGTCGCCCAGCGGAACGAAGGACGCGAAAGCGCCGAACACCAGCGCGAAGGCGATCGGCACCTCGAGGAAGATCAGCGCGAGCCCGACGATCATCAGCACAGTGGCGCTGCCGCTTTCGCCGTAGAGCGCTGGCCCGCCATGCAGAACCGCATAATAGAGCACGGCGCCGGCGATGACCGAGGCAACACCGCCCCACATTGCCGTTCCATAGGGTCGAAGCAGGTAGATGAGGTTGAGCACTCCGCCGACGGGCACGGCGACGAACAGATAGCGGATCGGCCACTGCATGGCCGGTGAAACCGCCATGGTGCGGCCCATATAGTCCCAGCCGTGAATGACGAGCATGATGCTTGCCGCGGCCACGACCGTTTGCACGAAGAAGCGGTGCGCCGAATGCGCGCTCTTTGGCAGGAAGCGCGACAGGAGGTCGATCGCGATGTGGCTGTTGCGTCCGATCAGCACCGCAGTGCCGATGAACACGCCCCATGAGAACGTCCACCGCGCCACTTCCTCGGGCCAGGCGCGCGCGGCGCTGAGGACATAGCGGCAGAAGACCTGGAGGCTGGCAATGCCTGCAGCCGCCAGCATGAGCAGCGAGCTCAGCGTTTCGAGCGTACCGTCGAATAGCCTGAATGCCCGCGACGCCGCGCCGGAGGGCGCGGCGTCCATCGTTTCAATTGCCACCGGTTAGATCTCCAGCGGCTCGATGTGAAGAATACACATGGTCAGCCGAGCGCCCGGATCTTGTCGATCATGGCCTGGGTTTCCGGGCTCTTGGAGCCGAATTCCGCGAAGAGCGGTTCGGTCAGCTTTGCCCATTGGGCGCGTTCCTCTTCGCTGATCTTGCTCACCGATACGCCGATCGCCTCGAGATCGGCCAGGGCCTTGTCGGCGTTCGCGCGGTTGACCTTGCGCTGTTCGGCGAAGTGCTCCTTGGCTGAACTGCGAACCAGTTCCTGGAGGTCGGCCGGCATCGAGTCGAGCCATGCGGCGTTGACGCGCACCGCCTTCGGCAGGAACCAGTGATAGGTCAGCGTCAGGTTCTTCGCCTGCTCGTGCCACTTGAAGCCGAGGATGGAGAAGAAGTCGGAGTCCAGGCCGTCGATGATCCCGGTGGAAAGCGCCGAATATTGCTCGGTATAGGGCAGCGGCGTAGGGTTGGCGCCGAGCTTTTTCCAGAAATCAACCCAGATGCGCAGTTCGGGAACCCGGATCTTCAGGCCTTTCAGCGTTTCGAGGTCGGTCACGGG
>JAUIBM010000655.1 GCA_030428345.1 Alphaproteobacteria bacterium
AAGAGGATTTGAAATGGACAAGATACCGATGACGCCGCGCGGCCACGCGATGTTGGCGGAGGAACTCAAGCGTCGCCAGAGCGAGGACCGGCCGGCAATCATCCAGGCCATCGCGGAAGCGCGCGCCCATGGCGACCTTTCCGAGAACGCCGAATATCACGCCGCGAAGGAATCGCAGAGCCACAACGAGGGCCGGATCGCCGAGATCGAGGACCTGCTTTCGCGGGCCGAGATCATCGACATCACCAAGCTTTCCGGCTCCTCGGTCAAATTCGGCGCCACCGTGTCGCTCATCGACGAGGACACCGAGGAGGAAAAGACCTACCAGATCGTCGGCGATCAGGAAGCGGATGTGAAATCCGGCAAGATTTCGATTTCCTCTCCCATCGCCCGCGCGCTGATCGGCAAGACCGAGGGCGACGCGGTTGAGGTCTCCGCGCCCGGAGGCTCGAAATCCTACGAGATCCTTTCGGTCAAGTTCATCTGACCCGAAAACCCGCCGGCTGCAGGGCCGGCGGGCGCGATCGGCCCGGCTTACGGCAGGTTTTCGATCTCCTGATCCAGCGTCGGCAGCGCGAAGCCGAATTCGCCCTCGAACCGGCTGCTGTCCATGCGCATGTCGTTTGGGCGGCGCGCCTTGAGGCCGGAATCGCCCACTTTTCCGGATTTCACCAGCGCGGTGTCGAGGCCGTAGCGCCGCGCCAGTTTCACCGCGAATTCCGCCTTGGAGCAGCCGCTTGCGGCGCCCAGATTGTAGACGCCCGGGCGCGGGCGCTCCAGCGCAAGGGTGACAACGCGTTCGATCGCCCGCGACACCGTCGCCATGGAAAGCGGCGTGAACGCGACATCCTCGAACCCGACAAACGCCCTGCCCGCCTGCAACTCGGCCAGGATCGTGTCGCTGAAGCTGAGCCTGCCTTCGCGCAGCGACGGCCCGAAGAAATTCGTACGCAGTATGGTCGCATCGGCCTTTGCGGCGAGCAGTTCGCCGGCATATTTCGACAGCGAATAGACGTTGAGAATGTCGACGACATCCTCGCGATGCGGCCCGGGGCCGTCATAGAGCTGCTCCGTCGAGACATGGATCAGCCGCGCCCCCGCTTCGGCGCAGGCGTCGGCCAGCAGCCCCACCGCCCTGGTGTTCGCCCGGAAGGCGAGATCGGGGCGCTCCTCGCATGCGTCGACGCTGGTCAGCGCCGCCAGGTTGATCACCATGGCGGGGCGCACCGCCCGCATCATCGCGCGCACCTGCGCCGCGTCCGCAAGGTCCGCCTGCATGTCGCAGGCCTCGGCCCGCCGCCAGCCATGTCGCACGACGTCGAGGCCGCGGCCGGCCAGGAAGGGCGAAAGCGTGTGTCCGAGCAGGCCGGAGGCGCCAGTGATCAACAATCGTGCCATGCACATGGTAGAAGCATGTTCGGCGCGCCAGTTCCAGCCTCCGCTCGACGGCGCTTGACTTGTTTCCGCCGATCTCTTTTGAAGGGCGCATGGCGGGGCAGCCAGGGCCCGGCCGCCGAAGGGACGCATCGGCTGCAATGAAGATTTCCGTCATCGTTTCGACCTACAACTCGCCCGACTGGCTCGCCAAGGTGCTGGTCGGCTATGAGCGCCAGAGCGATGCCGATTTCGAGGTCGTCATCGCCGACGACGGCTCCGGACCCGCCACCCGGGAACTGATCGAACGCTTTGCCGCTCGCGGCCGACTGCGCCTGCGCCATGTCTGGCACGAGGATGAGGGCTTCCGCAAATGGCGGATCGTCAACCGCGCCATCGAGGCGGCCACCGGC
>JAUIBM010000656.1 GCA_030428345.1 Alphaproteobacteria bacterium
GGGGGAATGGAAGGCGATCCCCTGCAAGTTTGACGCGACCGCGAAAAATGCGTGCGCCATCTTCACAAGCCTGACACAGTGCAATTAGATATTACGGACAACGGCACGGCGCGATTCTTTTCAGGGAGGCGCACTTGACGATTGCGGTATCCCCGGAAGCGCATCCCGCGCTGGTTCTCAACGCCGACTACCGGCCGCTGAGCTACTATCCCTTGTCACTGTGGAGTTGGCAGGACGCGATCAAGGCGGTGTTCCTGGATCGCGTGAACATCATCGCGCATTACGACTTCGCCGTGCGAAGCCCCTCCTTCGAGATGCAGCTCCCCAGCGTTGTCTGCCTGAAGACCTATGTGCGGCCGAGCCGCGCGCCGGCGTTCACCCGTTTCAACGTGTTCCTGCGGGATCGCTTCGAGTGCCAGTATTGCGGCACTTCGGAGGATCTGACCTTCGACCATGTGCAGCCACGCTCCAGGGGCGGGCAGACTACCTGGGAAAATGTCGTGGCGGCGTGTTCGCCCTGCAATCTGCGCAAGGCCAACAAGACCTGCGCCCAGGCCAAGATGTGGCCGGCGCATGAGCCTTTCATGCCGAGCATCGAGGACCTGCACCGCAACGGCCGCAAGTTCCCGCCCAATTTCCTGCATGAAAGCTGGATGGACTATCTGTATTGGGACACGGAACTGCTGCCATAGGCTCCGGCGTCTTTCGTCCCTCGTATTCCGCCGGACCGGCTTGCCATTGCATGGATTGACGTCAGCTTGCGCGCGAGCGCGGTTCGCGATGGTCAGTTCCAGTCGCGCCGCGCCGCCGCCGCGAATGCGAAGACCGCCATCGCGAGGCTGGCCAGCACGTTCCATCCGGCAAAGGAAAGGCCCAGGAAGCGGCCGGCTGCCTCTGCGCAGGAAGGCGGATGGGTCTTGGCCAGGCTGTCGAACAGGTCGCCGGCGCTCTTGGACGGTCCGGCGAGCGGTCCGCCGCAATCCGTCGGCCCCGGCCACCAGGCCCATTCCACGCCCGAATGATAGACGCCCAGCGCCATGGTCCACAGCAGGAGCAAACCGACGATCGCGATGAGCGCCCGCGTCATCCAGGTCGGCGCGCCGCGATAGGCGAGAATGACGGCAAGGGCGGCCACCGGTATCGCCAGATAATAGGGCTGGCGCTGTTCCAGGCAGAGCTTGCAGGGGATGTATCCGCCGATATGCTGGAAGCCGAGCACGGTGAGGATTGCCGCGCTTGTCGCCAGAAACAGCAAGAGCGCTGCATTGAGGTGGGTGATGCGCAAGGGGGTGCTCCCTTCAATTCAGAAAATATAGCGCACGGCGACAAACCCGCCGATCAAAAGGGCCATGGCGAGGGTGAACATCAATCCGAGCCGCTTTTCGATGAACAGGCGTATCGGCTCTCCGAAATGGTACAGCAGCCATGAGACGAGGAAGAAGCGCGCGCCGCGGCCAATCACGCTTACCGCGACAAAGGTGACGAAATCGAGACCGGTCGCGCCGGAAAATATCGTCAGAACCTTGTAGGGAAAGGGCGTGACCGCGGCAAAAAGGACGCCCCAGCCGCCCCAGGTGTTGTACCAGCGGGCTATATCGTCAAAGGCCTCGGCCTTGCCGTAGAACGCCAAGACCGGCTTGCCGATGCTCTCGAACAGCGCTGCGCCGATATAGTAGCCAAGGAATGCGCCGGCCACCGATGCGACGGTGCAGAGCAGCGCATAGCGCATCCATTTGGCGCGATCCGCCAGGACCATGGGGATCAGCAGC
>JAUIBM010000090.1 GCA_030428345.1 Alphaproteobacteria bacterium
CACGGCCGCACCGGGCGCAAGGGTGATCTTCCGCACCGCCGCCGAGCCGGACCTGCTGCCGGGCCGCGTGGCGGACACGATCCTGGAGCACTGGGACTACAAGGCCGAGGAAAGCCGCCAGTGGACCCTGCGCGACCGCTCCTCGATCTATGGCGGCTTCCACCTCTATGTTCTCAAGGACTGACGCTGTGAACCAACCGGCAAAATCGGCATCGGCGAATGCGGCGTCGCGGCCGTCGGGTCACGCGCGCGACCTGATGGACGCGATCTACCGCCGCCAGCGCTTCATCTACGATCTGACCCGCAAATATTACCTGCTCGGCCGCGACCGGCTGATCGAGCGTCTCGACCCTCCGCAAGGCGGCCGCGTGCTGGAACTGGGCTGCGGCACGGGGCGCAATCTGGTTCTCGCAGCACGGCGCTTTCCCGATGCCCGCTTCTACGGCATCGATCTGTCGGGCGAGATGCTGAAGAGCGCGGCGGTGTCCGTTTCGCGCGCCAGTTTGCAGGATCGCGTGGCGCTTGCGGCAGGCGACGCCACCGATTTCGATCCGATGCGGCTGTTCGGCCGGGGGGATTTCGACCGGGTCTACATCTCCTACAGCCTCTCGATGATCCCGGATTGGCGCGGCGCGGTCGAGGCCGGGCTGGCCGTCCTCGCCCCCGGCGGCAGCCTGCACATCGTCGATTTCGGCGAACAGGAAGGATTGCCCGCATGGTTCAGGAGATTGCTGCGCCGCTGGCTCGGCCTGTTCCATGTTCATCCCAGGGCCGAAATGGAGAGCGTGCTGGGCGCGGCGGCGCATATGCGCGGCGGCAGCCTGGAGTTCGAGAAGCTCTATCGCGACTATGCCAGGCGCGCGGTGATCCACCTGCCCAGACGCCGGCGATAGTGCCGTGTTTTCAGTCGGCTTCGGCATTTCCCTGAATCGAAATGACAGACCCGGGACGACTCAACAGGCGACGCCCAGGCCTTCCAGATAGCGGGTCGCGGCGAACAGCTTTTCCTTGTCGCGCAGTTCCAGGATGAGGCGCGGATCGGAGTTGAGCCGCGCCACGGCCGCGAATACCGAATGCCAGAGGATATTGCCCTCGCCCGGCGCCCAGTGCCGGTCCGCATGGCCGTCCGCATCCTGCAGATGGATATGCTCCAGCATGTCGCCGGCCGCCTTCACAAAATAGTCGACCGGCGGCGCACCATTCGAGCAGTGGCTGTAATGGGCATGCCCGGTGTCGACCGACACGCGGACATGTTCGCTGCCGAACGATCGGGCCAGATCCACCCGGATATGCGGATCGATGTCCTCGATGTTCTCGATCACCAACGTGCAGCCGATCGCCTCCGCCTGCCTCACCGCATCCGCCATGGCCAGATGACACCGCTCAATCACGCCCTGGCGCGCGCCTTCATGATTGTCGAGATTGTTGTAGTCCCAGGTCGTATAGGGGCTGTGGACCACCATGTGCGTTGCGCCGAGCGCTTCGCACACCTCGAGAGCCTGGCGCAGCCGCTTCCTGACGATCTGGCGAATGTCGGGGTCCATCGGCGCGATATCGAAGCCCCAGAACGGTCCGTGAATGCCGAGGCGTCCGGTATGCCCTTCCAGAAGCGGGCGATAGCTCCCGACAATCGCGCGCCAGTCGCCTTCCAGGACTTCGGCGGTTCCGAAATCCTGCAATTCGAGGTCGCGCTGGCGCTCCATCACCCAATTGTGCATGCGCCGCAATTCATCCAGCTGGAGCGCGGCGCCAAGGGCGGGAAGAGGATTTGTCACGACACTGCTCCATGCTTGTTGCGCGCCTTTCCTAAGACAGGGACTTATCAGTTCCGTGTCGCGGCGGGCGGATCGCGGCTCAGGCCTTTTTCCGCGAGTTCGGCTTCGTAGGCGGCAAGGCGCGCATCGAGATTGGATCCCAGATCGTGGAGGAAGCCCCAGGTGAAAATTCCGGTCTCGTGCATGTCGTCGAAGACGATCCGCACCGCATAATTTCCGGTCGCCACGACGCGCATGATTTCCACGTTCCGCTTGCCGAATTCCAGCTTGCGCTGGTCGCTGCGATGACCCTGCACCTCGGCAGAGGGCGAATAGACGCGCAACATCTCGGCGGGAATGGCAAAGCGCTCGCCATTGTCGAAGGAGATCGTGAGCAGCCGCTTGTCCTTGGAGACGCGCAATTCGACCGGCTTCGCCTTGCCTGCATTTGCCTGCATTGATATTTGCTCCACCAAGCTTGAACCCGTGCGTCGTTGTTTAGCGGGGCGCAAGACGATCCACCAGCGCCATGGTCCGCAAATGGCCCGGAAAGAGGCTCATGACTGAAACGATCATCGTAATCGGCGGCGGACAGGCCGCCGCGGCCTTCGTCGCCAAGATGCACGAATTGAAGCCGGCCAGCAAAATCGTCGTCATCGGTAACGAACCCTGCCTGCCCTATCAGCGCCCGCCCCTCTCCAAGAAATACATGACCGGCGAGATGACGGCGGAAAGACTGCTGCTGCGCCCGCCAAGCTGGTATTCCGACACCGGGATCGAGTGCCGCCTGGGCGCCATCGCGACCGCGATTTCCCCCTCGGCAAAGACAGTCACGCTGCAGGACGGCGAGGTGCTGGCCTATGACTCGCTCCTGATCGCCACCGGCTCCCACCCGCGCAGCCTTCCGGCCGCGTCGGGCGGCGATCTGGACGGCGTCTACGTGCTGCGCAGCCTGGCGGATGCGGATCGCATCGGCCCGGAGCTGGCTCCCGGACGGCGCATGCTCGTGGTCGGCGGCGGCTATATCGGCCTTGAAGCGGCGGCGGTCGCTGCCTCGCGCGGTCTTGAGGTGCATGTCGTCGAGATGGCCGATCGCATCCTGCAGCGCGTGGCCGCTCCCCAGACATCCGACTACTTCCGCGCGCTCCACGCCAGGCATGGCGTGGACATTCGAGAGAGAGCGGCGCTCGTCCGGTTGGTCGGCGAGAACGGCCGGGTATGCGGGGCCGAATTCGCCGATGGCGAAAGGCTGGACATCGATTTCGTACTCGTCGGCATCGGCGTGACGCCCAATGACGCCCTGGCGCGCGAGGCTGGCCTGGCAACGGATAACGGCATTTCGGTCGATCTGGCAGCCCGCACCAGCGACCCGGACATCTATTCGGCCGGCGATTGCGCCTCCTTCGAATTCAACGGCCGGCGTGTGCGGCTGGAATCGGTGCAGAATGCCATCGAGCAGGCCGAGGCCGCAGCGCGCACGATTGCCGGCGAAGCGGTGGAATACCGCCCCATTCCCTGGTTCTGGTCCGATCAGTACGACGTCAAGCTGCAGATCGCCGGACTGAATGCCGGCTATGACCGCACGGTCGTGCGCCCCGGCACCCGCGAGGGCGGACAGTCGGTATGGTATTTCAGCGCCGGCCGGTTCATCGCGGTGGACGCCGCCAATGATCCGCGCGCCTACATGTTCGGCAAGCGTCTTCTGGAACTCGGCCGCAACGTTACGCCCGAACAGGCCGCGGACCCGCAATGCGATCTGAAGGCGCTCGTGCAGTGACATCCATACAGATTGTCGCACGCAATGGCCTCCGAGCCTTGCCAAAGCCGCAATCCGGTTTAGAAACAGGATCGGTCACCCTTGGCGGCGCGAACCGCGAGAAACCGACAAAGGGGTGTGCTTCGCACAGGGGACGGATGCGGAGTTGCATCACGCGAACCGGCGACCGGAAAGGCTCCTTCCGATGAAACCAGAAACGCCTTTGCTGGACACGGTGGCAACGCCTGCCGATTTGCGTCGCGTTCCCGACGCGGAACTGCCGCAGCTGGCAAGCGAATTGCGCGATGAACTGATCGACGCCGTGTCGCGCACCGGCGGGCATCTGGGCGCCGGGCTCGGCGTTGTCGAACTGACCATCGCCCTGCATCACGTGTTCAACACGCCGCACGACCGCCTGATCTGGGATGTCGGCCACCAAGCTTATCCGCACAAGATCCTCACCGGCAGGCGCGACCGCATTCGCACCCTGCGCCAGGAGGGCGGGCTGTCGGGATTCACCAAGCGCGCCGAGAGCGAATACGACCCGTTCGGCACCGCCCACTCCTCGACCTCGATCTCGGCCGGCCTCGGCATGGCCGCGGCCGCCGCCCTGCAGGACGTGAAGCGCAACGTCATCGCGGTCATCGGCGATGGCGCGATGTCCGCCGGCATGGCCTATGAGGCGATGAACAATGCAGGCGCGCTCGACGCCCGGCTGATCGTCGTGCTGAACGACAACGACATGTCGATTGCCCCGCCGACCGGCGCGATGAGCGCCTATCTGGCCCGCCTCGTCTCGGGAAAGACCTATCTTTCGCTGCGTGAATCGGCGCGGCAGCTCGCCAAGGCACTGCCCAAGTTCTTTCACGACAAGGCGCGGCGCACCGAGGAATATGCGCGCGGCTTCTGGACCGGCGGCACCTTGTTCGAGGAACTGGGCTTCTATTATGTCGGCCCGATCGACGGCCATAATCTCAGCCATCTGATGCCGGTCCTGCGCAATGTGCGCGACGCCGGCGTCGGACCGATTCTCGTTCACGTGGTGACGCAGAAGGGCAAGGGCTACGAGCCGGCGGAGCGCTCCACCGACAAATATCACGGCGTGTCGCGCTTCGATGTCGTCAGCGGCAAGCAGGCCGGCTCAATCCCCAATGCCCCGGCCTATACCCGCGTATTCGGCGAATCGCTCGTGCGCGAGGCGCAATCGGACGAATCCATCGTCGCGATCACGGCGGCCATGCCTTCGGGCACCGGCCTGGACCTGTTTGGCCAGGCGTTTCCCTCGCGCGTCTACGATGTCGGCATCGCCGAACAGCACGCCGTCACCTTCGCGGCCGGTCTTGCATGCGAGGGCATGAAGCCGTTCTGCGCGATCTATTCGACATTTCTTCAGCGCGCCTACGACCAGGTGGTCCACGATGTCGCGATCCAGGGCCTCCCGGTTCGCTTTCCCATCGACCGCGCCGGTTATGTCGGGGCAGACGGGCCGACCCATGCCGGCTCCTTCGACATCGCCTATCTGAGCGCCCTGCCCGGCTTCGTGGTGATGGCGGCCAGCGACGAGGCCGAGTTGAAGCACATGGTGCGCACCGCCGCCGCCTTTGACGAAGGTCCGATCGCCTTCCGCTATCCACGCGGAGAGGGCGTTGGCGTCGAGCTGCCGCAGCGCGGGGAGATCCTGCAGATCGGCAAGGGAAGGATCGTGCGCGAAGGCACGAAGATCGCACTGCTTTCCTTCGGCGCGCGCCTACAGGAATGCCTCAAGGCGGCCGAGGAGCTGGAAGCCTTCGGCCTTTCGACCACCGTCGCCGATGCGCGCTTCGCCAAGCCGCTGGATCACGACCTGATCGCCCGGCTGGCGCGCGAGCACTCGGTGCTCGTCACCATCGAGGATGGCGCGATCGGCGGTTTCGCCAGCCATGTCGGCCATTTCCTGTCGCAACAGGGGCTGCTCGACGGCGGTCTGCGCTTCCGCACGCTATTCATGCCCGACATCTTCATGGACCAGGCCGCGCCCGCGGCGATGTATGCCCATGCCGGGTTGGACGCGGCCGGCATCGTGTCGACCGTTTCGTCTGCATTGGGCATGGACCGCCCGGCGGCGATGCCCGCCCGTCTCTGAGGAGAGGTGCGGGCAAGCCCGCTCGCCGGGCCTGCCGCCTACAGCCCCAGGGCCAGCCGGATGGCGTAGGCGAGGATGCCGACGACCGCCACGCCTGCCGCCCACAATGCGACGAACCAGGCAATGCGGCTCGTCAAGCCCGACTGCGGCTCCCCGGCCATCAGTGATAGCCCTCGCCGGTGCGCACCTTGCCCCGGAACACCCAATAGGCATAGCCGGTATAGATCAGGATGATCGGGATCAGCACAGCCGCGCCGACCAGCAGGAAGGCCAGGCTCGTATCGGGCGCCGCCGCTTCCGCGATCGTCAGCGAGGGCGGCACGATGTGCGGGTAGAAGCTGATGCCGATACCGACATAGCTGAGGCAGAACAGCGCCAGGGCGCACAGGAAGGGTTGGTAGGTCTTGCCGTCCGCCAGTCCCTGGAACAGCAGCAAGGCGAAACCCGCCACCGCGAAGGGCACGGCAAGCGAGAAATAGGCCGACGGCGTGGTGAACCAGCGCTCGAAATAGACCGGGTCGAGGAACGGGGTCCACAGGCTTACCGCCCCGATCAGGGCCAGCATGGCGACAGCGGCATTGCGCGCCAAAGTCCGGGCGCGGCTCTCAAGATCGCCCTCGGTCTTCATCACCAGCCAGGTCGCGCCGAGCACCATGTATCCGACCACCAGCGACAGGCCGGTGAGCATCGAAAACGGCGTCAGCCAGTCCCACCATCCGCCGGCATAGGCGCGGTTCTCGATCCGGATGCCCTGCACCAGCGCGCCCAGCGCAATTCCCTGCATCAAGGCTGCCAGCAGCGAACCGCCGAAGAACGACCAGTCCCAGAGGAACCGTCCACGCCGGGTGCGCCAGCGGAACTCAAAGGCGACGCCCCTGAACACAAGGCCGAGCAGCATCAGGATGATCGGCATGTAGAGCGCCGGCATGACCGTCGCATAGGCGAGCGGAAACACGGCGAACAACCCGCCGCCGCCGAGCACCAGCCAGGTCTCGTTGCCATCCCAGACCGGGGCGACCGAGTTCATCATCGTGTCGCGGTCGCGCTCCTTGGGGAAGAGGGAAAACAGGATGCCGACGCCCAGATCGAAGCCGTCGAGGACGACATAGGCCAGGACCGCGAAGGCGATGAGGCCGGCCCAGATGAAGGGGAGATCGAGTTCCATCATTGCTTCTCTCCCGCAAGTACCGCCGAGGGCCCGGGAACGATGCCCGCGGCATGGCTCGGACCCTTATCCTCCTCGCCTTCATGCGGCGCGATCTCGTCCGGCGATCGGGCCAGCATGCGAAGGATGTAGAACGCGCCGGCGCCGAAGACCGCGAAATAGACCACGATGAAGGCGATCAGCGAGGCCGCGACAGCCGGCGCCTCGATCGGCGCGGCCGACTGCGCCGTGGTCAGGTGTCCATAGACCGTCCAGGGCTGACGGCCGACCTCGGTGGTGATCCAGCCGGCCAGCACCGCCACGAAGCCCGCAGGCCCCATGGCGATCGCGGCGCGGTGCAGCCACGGGTCGCGGTCGAGCGAGCGGCGCCAGCGCGCCCACAGGCTCCAAAGGCCGAGGCCGAACATTGCCAGGCCGAGGCCTACCATCACGCGGAACGACCAGAAGACGATCGCCGCAGGCGGGCGCTCATCCTTGGGGAAGGCCTTGAGCCCCTTGATCTCACCCTCCGGATCATGCGTCAGGATCAGCGAACCGAGCTTGGGAATCTCCACCGCATAGCGGGTTGTCTCCGCCTCGTCGTCCGGCAGGCCGAAGAGGATCAGCGGCGCGCCCTTCTGCGTCTCGTAATGGCCCTCCATCGCGGCGATCTTGGCGGGCTGGTGCTCCAGCGTGTTGAGGCCGTGCATGTCGCCGGCGAATATCTGGATCGGCGCGACGATCGCCGCCATCCACATCGCCATGGAGAACATGGTGGCGGCAGCGGGCCGGCTGCCGCTCCTCAGCAGATGCCAGGCGCCGGCCGCGCCGACCACGAAGGCCGTGGTCAGATAGGCGGCGAGCACCATGTGCACCAGCCGATAGGGAAAGGACGGGTTGAACACGATCGCCCACCAGTCCTCTGGCACGAACTGGCCGGCCTCGTTGATCGAGAAACCCGCCGGGGTCTGCATCCAGGAATTGACCGCGAGAATCCAGATCGCCGAAATCAGCGTGCCGACCGCCACCATCAGCGTCGCCAGGAAATGCAGTCGCGGGCCGACGCGGTTCATGCCGAACAGCATCACACCCAGGAACCCGGCCTCCAGGAAGAAGGCGGTCAGCACTTCATACCCCATCAGCGGCCCGACGACCGGCCCGGCCTTGTCGGCGAACACGCTCCAATTCGTGCCGAACTCGTAGGACATGACGATGCCCGAGACGACGCCCATGCCGAACGCTACGGCGAATATCTTCTTCCAATGGTTGAAGAGGTCAAGATAGACCGGCTTGCCCGTGATCAGCCACAGCCCTTCCAGCACGGCGAGAAAGCTCGCCAGCCCGATCGAGAAGGCGGGAAAGATGATGTGGAACGAAACGGTAAAGGCGAACTGGAATCGCGCCAGCGACAGGGCGTCGAACGATTCGAACACGGCAATCTCCTTGCTGCCCGGCGGCGGAAAGCCGGGCTTGGCGGAAAGGACCTCCGGCGCGGCGCTATTGCGATACGGGCAGCCGGCAGCATCCCTCGTAAAGCCGAGGGTAGTCGCGATCGCCTGTCCGTTCCATGAGCAAATCGACGCGCCACCGATAGTCGCGATCCGACATTCCATCCGAGCACTGCTCGAACTGCGCGACCATGGCCGTCAGGCGCTCGGCCCCCTCCCCGGCCACAATCGCGAAGCGGTTGTTGCGTCCGATCGCGGTGAGGGTCGAGCGTGTCGCAACGACCCGCTCTTCCTGATCGGTGGCGGAAAAGGTCACGCCGTCTTCACGCAGCGTCGCGCTCCAGAACGGCTCGGTGCCGCCGCAGACAAGCCCGGCGGGGATCTGCGTCCCCTTGATCATCGTCACCTCGAAGGGCTTCAGGAAGCGCATCGAGACCCAACCGTTCCCATCGCTCGCCAGTATTCTGCCCCACGCCGCCTTGCCGACGAGCCGGACCTCCAGCACCTCGACCGGACGG
>JAUIBM010000091.1 GCA_030428345.1 Alphaproteobacteria bacterium
TCCCGGGAGGGGCCCATCCTGCGGGCCCCGGCCATCGCGTTTATTGCCGGTGTCTTGGGCTCGCCACCAAGGGAACTGATTCCGGGAAACATTGCCGGGACCACGATGCAGCTTTCCAGCCTTCCAGACACCATCCGCCGCACGCTCGTGCCGATACACCGCGAGGGCTGGCTTTTCGTCGCCGCCTTTTTCGTCGTCACGCTTCTGCTCGGGTTGCTTTCGGACACCCTGTTCTGGATCGGCCTGGCGCTGACGATCTGGTGCGCGTTCTTCTTCCGCGATCCCGAACGCGTCACGCCGGTGAGCGAGGATTTCGTCGTCAGCCCGGCGGACGGCAAGGTATCGGCGATCGGCATGGCGCCGCCGCCGCCTGAGCTCGGCATGGGAGACCTGCCGCGGAAACGCGTGTCGATTTTCATGAATGTGTTCAATTGCCACGTGAACCGCGCGCCGGTCCGCGGCCGCATCGCCGCCATCGTGCACAAGCCGGGCAGCTTCCTCAACGCCGAGCTGGACAAGGCCTCCTCCGACAATGAGCGCAACAGCCTGCTGATCGAGGGGCCGCGCGGCCAGGTGGCGGTGGTCCAGGTCGCGGGGCTGGTGGCCCGACGCATCGTCTGCTGGGCGCGCCGCGATGAGGAGATCGCCGTGGGCGAGCGGTTCGGCCTGATCCGCTTCGGCTCACGGCTCGATGTCTATCTGCCGCCAGACGCCGTGGTCTGCGTGGCGATCGGCCAGACCGCGATTGCCGGCGAGACCGTGATCGCCCGCCATGACGAGGCGCCCGTGGCGCCCGTCACCAGGGTCGGCTAGTTGCGCGTGGAAACGCCCTTTCCGCCTTTCGAACCGGAAGAGGCCGCCCGCAGTGGGGGAACGCGGCTGCGCGACATCCCTCTCAAGGCGATCTTTCCCAATCTGATCACGCTTCTGGCCATCTGCTCGGGGCTTACCGCCATTCGCTTCGCCGTCGAATCCCGGCTGGAGCTTGCCGTCGGGGCGATCGTGCTCGCCGCATTTCTCGACGGCATAGACGGCCGGGTGGCGCGTTTCCTCAAATCGACCTCGCGCTTCGGCGCCCAGATGGACAGCCTGGCCGATTTCGTCAATTTCGGCGTTGCGCCGGCGATGCTGCTCTACTTCACCCTGCTCGATCAGGTGCATTCCTTCGGCTGGATCGCGGCGCTGATCTTCGCGATCTGCGCTTGCCTGCGCCTCGCCCGGTTCAACGTGATGCTCGAAATGCCAGACCGGCCCAAATGGCAGAGGAATTTCTTCATCGGCGTGCCGGCGCCGGCTGGCGCGCTCACCTCGCTCGCGCCGGTCTACGCCATGTTGCTGGGCTCCGCCGAACCGGGGGAGGCGTTTGCCGTCTTCTCCGTTTTCTATGTGCTCGTCATCGGACTGCTGATGGTCTCCAGCCTGCCCACCTTCTCGGGCAAGGAAATGGGCCGACGCATTCCGCGCAGCCTGGTCCTGCCGCTGCTGATCATCGTGGTGGCGGGGGTCGCGGCGTTGCTAAGCTACCCATGGCAGATGCTGCTGGTATGCGTGCTGGTCTATCTGGGATCGCTGCCGCTGGGCTACCGATCCTGGCAGGCGCATCGCGCGGCGGAAAAGGCGGGCGCAAGAGATCACCCGGAATCCGAGGTCGAGGAACAGTCCGGCCCGCCGCCGGAGCCGACGTCCTGATCCGGCCGCTTCGTAACCCAACTCCCCGCGGCAGGTTTCCATTCCGCCCGTCTTGGGTTACTCACAAGGGTCTGTCCGCGAATCGCGGGTATCGGCTACATCTTCTTGCAGCATGGAAAGGAATCCAGTGCGGATCCCGATAATGGCCATGTGGCCGCCATTACTGCTTCTTGCCGGCGATTTGTCGGTTCTCGCCGTCTTCGCGTGGTTGCATTTGTGGTGGCTGGCGGCGTTGCCTGCCGTCGGAGCGCTGATTCTTGCGCTCGACGCCATGGGGCGGGTGGTGGACTTCCGCCATGCATCGCGCCATCTCGAGCGCGGCCGCGACGCCGAGCGGGTCGCCAAGACCTATCAATTCTCCTGGTGCGGCAGGGTCGCCTGCCAGGCGGCCGGCAAAGCGGTGTCGCCATTGGCGGGCAAGGCCGTTTGTGATTATTACCGCGCCTGCGGCTACCGCTGGTACCATGTCTTCCCGGACAACACGTTCACGCGCAATTCGCCGTTCCTGACGCTGCGCTTCTGGCGGGTGACGCTGGGCGGCAATGTCCACGCACAGGTGCGGCTAGCCGCCGAGAGCGACGCCGCGCGGCCAGAGCCGGCCCGCGCCCTGCGCAAGGCTGCCTGAGCCAACAGGATTTTCCGGGATCAGACCGGCCGCTGCGGCGTCAGCCACTCCTGCCTGGCGACGCTGAAAATCTTGCCGTTCTCGAACGGCGCGTCGGCGCTTGCCAGCGCCACGATCCGTTCAGCGACGTGAGCGGGGCTGGGCAGCGTCTCCGGGTCCTCGCCGGGCATCGCCAACGCCCGCATTGCGGTGCGCGCCACGGCGGGATCGATAATCCCGACCTTCAGCGCCGTGCTGGCGCTTTCGGCCGCATAGACCCGCGCCAATGCCTCAAGCGCCGCCTTGGAAGCCGCGTAGGGGCCCCAGAACGCCTTGCAGGAATGCGGCGAGCCGGAACTCATGAACAGCGCGCGGCCGGCCGCAGAAGCGCGCAGCAGCGGATCGAGCGAGCGGATGAACCGCCAATTGGCGGTGACGTTCACCGCGAACACCTTCTCGAAATCCTTGGGCTCGTAATGGCCGAGCGGCGACAGCCCGCCAAGAATGCCGGCGTTTGCAAGAAAGACGTCGAGCCTGCCCCAGCGCTGGTCGATGCTCGCTCCCAGCCGGTCGATGGCGTCAAAATCGGTAATGTCGAGCGGCACCAGGGTTGCGGGCAATCCCCCGGCCTCGCGGATGGCGTCATCCAGTTCCTCAAGGCCGCCCACGGTGCGGGCAAGCGCGATCACCTGTGCGCCCTCGCGCGCATAGGCCAGGGCGGTGTGGTAGCCGATGCCGCGTGAGGCCCCGGTGACAAGCGCGATGCGGCCCTCGAGCCGGCCGGTTGGTTGGGTCATTGCGCTCAGCCCTTGGCTTCGTCCAGCAGCGCCAGCTTCGGGGCGTTGCCGTGATCTTCGAGGTCGGTAAGCCGTGTCGGATATTGCCCGGTAAAGCAGGCGTCACAATATTTCGGCGCGGCGGCATTGCGTCCCGGTTCTCCGGCGGCGCGATAAAGCCCGTCCAGGGAAATGAATCCCAGGCTGTCGACCCGGATGAACTCGCGCATCTTCTCCACGCTCATGCGGTGGGCGAGCAGTTTTTGCGTCTCCGGCGTATCGACGCCGTAGAAACAGGACGACATGGTGGGCGGGCTGGCGATGCGCATATGCACCTCGCTTGCGCCGGCGTCCCGCACCATCTGCACGATCTTCTGCGAGGTCGTGCCGCGAACGATCGAATCGTCGACCAGCACCACCCGCTTGCCCTCCAGCATGCGCCGGTTGGCGTTGTGCTTCAGCTTGACGCCCATATGGCGGATCGAGTCGGTCGGCTGGATGAAGGTGCGCCCGACATAATGGTTGCGGATGATCCCGAGTTCGAAGGGCAGGTTCGCGCCCTGCGCGAAGCCGATCGCCGCCGGGGTGCCGGAATCGGGAACGGGAACCACGAGATCGGCATCCGCCGGCTGTTCATGCGCCAGCTCAACCCCGATATTCTTGCGCACGTCATAGACATTGCGGCCCTCAATGATCGAATCGGGACGCGCGAAATAGACATATTCGAAGATACAGAAGCGCGACGGGGTTGTGGCGAACGGCTTCACCGATTCAACGCCCGCCTCCGTGATGACGACCAGTTCGCCCGGTTCGATGTCGCGCACCAGGGTCGCCCCGATGATGTCGAGCGCGCAGCTTTCCGATGCCAGGATATGGGCCCCGTCGAGCATGCCGAGCACGAGCGGGCGCACGCCGAGCGGATCGCGGCAGCCGATGAGCTTCTTGTTTGTGATTCCGACGAAAGAATAGGCGCCTTCCATGCGCTTTAGCGCGGCGACCAGCCGCTGCTCGAACAGGGCTTCCTTGGAAGTGGCGATGAGATGCAGGATCACCTCCGTGTCGGAGGTGGTGTGGAAGATCGAGCCTTCCAGCTGCAAGATGCGACGCAACGTCGTGGCGTTGGTGATGTTGCCATTATGGGCGACTGCGAAGCCGCCGCCGGAGAATTCGGCGAAGAAGGGTTGCACATTGCGCATCTCATCGCCGCCGGTGGTCGAGTAGCGGGTATGGCCGATAGCCCGTGAGCCGGTAAGCCGGTCGAGCACCGTCTTTCGGGTAAAGGCGTCTCCGACAAGCCCGCGATGGCGCTCGGCGTGAAACTGGCTGCCGTCATAGGAGACGATGCCTGCCGCTTCCTGCCCGCGATGCTGCAAGGCGTGCAACCCGAGCGTCGTCAGCGCCGCGGCATCCGCATGGCCGAAAATGCCGAACACACCGCACTCCTCGTGCAGTTTGTCGTCATCGAATGGATTGCCGTATCCGGCGCGGGTCTCCGCACCTGTCATTGGAACATCCTTCGCATATTGCTGTCTTTGGACGACGTCAGGTCTTGGGACCGGCGTCCGTCGTCGAATCCGGATCGTCGCTTTCGGGCGCCGTGACCTCGTCATCCTTCGGCTTCAGCTTTTGCAGCGCGTTCTCCGGAAGGAGTTCGACGATCTGGTTGCCGATCGATTCCAGAAATGGCTTGGACTTTGCGTCGGCGATCCAGGGCCACTGATTGTTCGGCATGAGCCAGTTGTAGAAGGTCAGGCCGACCACGACCAGCAGCGCCCCTCGCACCGCTCCGAAGACGAAACCGAGCGAGCGATCCAGCGGACCGACCCTGCTGTCGACAATGAAATCGGCGATTTTCATGGTCACGACGCTGACCAGGATAAGCACGACGGCGAAGATGATCGCAGCCGCGGCGATCTCCGCCACGGTCTTTGACGAGGAGATCTGCGCGGTATAGGGCGCCACAAAGGGAGAAAGCTGCTCGCGGAAATAGAATGCCGCCGCCGCCGCCGCTACCCAGGAGCCGACCGACAGCAATTCGCGGCTAAGGCCGCGAATCATCGCCAGCACGCCTGACACCAGCATCAGTCCGATCAAGAGGCCGTCGAACAAGGTAATGTTCATTGCGAAGTCCGATCCCGCGCTTGCCTTTGCCCGCTTGCCGTCAGTTTCGGCTCCCCGGCAGGATTTGCGATGAGATAACGCTCTTTCAGGCGCGATACCAGCAGAAAAACAAGGCTCCCCCAGCCCTTTGCCTCAGTTTGTTCCGGCAATTCGCGCCACCATTTCCGTCAGGTCGGAAAATTCGGTGACGCTCAGGCCCGACTTTGCCCCGTCGGCGATCCTTGGCATGAATACCTTGGCGAAGCCGAGCTTTTCCGCCTCCTTCAGACGGGCCGGGGCGTGTGCGACCGGCCTGACCGCGCCCGAGAGGCTGGCCTCGCCGAACCATACGGCATCCGCCGGCAAAGGCTTGCCGACGAGCGAGGAGACCAGCGCGGCGGCGACCGCCATGTCCGCGGCCGGCTCCGAGATCCGGTATCCTCCGGCCACGTTGAGATAGACGTCGTGCTGGCCGAAACGCACGCCGCAGCGCGCCTCCAGCACGGCAAGCACCATGGAAAGGCGCGCATTGTCCCAGCCGACGACCGCCCGGCGGGGGGTCCCCAGCGCGGAGGGGGCGACCAGCGCCTGGATCTCGACCAGCACCGGCCTTGTGCCTTCCATTCCGGCGAAGACGACGGCGCCGGGTGCCGATTCATTGCGCTCGCTCAGGAACAGTTCGGACGGGTTGGCCACCTCGCGCAAGCCCTTGTCTGACATCTCGAAGACGCCGATCTCGTCGGTCGGGCCGAAGCGGTTCTTTACCGTGCGCAGGATGCGGAAATGATGCCCGCCTTCGCCCTCGAAATACAGCACGGCGTCGACCATGTGCTCGACCACGCGCGGCCCGGCGATCTGCCCTTCCTTCGTCACATGCCCGACGAGGACGATCGTCGCGCCGCTCTTCTTTGCGTAGCGGATCATGGCCTGCGCGCTGGCGCGAACCTGCGTCACCGTGCCGGGTGCGGAATCGGCAAGCTCGGTCCACAACGTTTGGATCGAGTCGAGAATGACCAGGCTCGGCGTCGAGCCGGCCTCCAGCGTCGCCAGAATGTTCTCGACGCTGGTTTCCGCCGCCAGGCCTACATTCGCCTCGACCGCTCCGAGACGACGCGCCCGCAGCCGGATTTGCGCAACCGCCTCCTCGCCCGAAACATAGACGACCGAATGGCCGAGCCGGGCAAGGGCGGCAGATGCCTGCATCAGCAGGGTCGACTTGCCGATGCCCGGATCGCCGCCGACCAACAGGGCCGAGCCCCGCACGAAGCCGCCGCCGGTCACCCGATCAAGTTCGGCGATGCCGGTGGCAATGCGCGGCGCTTCCTCCAGTTCGCCGGAGAGCGAGACGAGAGCGACAGGCGTTCCCTTGCGCAGTGTGCGCGCCATCGGCGCCGCACCAATGCCCGTTCCCGCGTTCTCCTCCACCAGCGTGTTCCACTCGCCGCAGGAATCGCACTTGCCCGACCAGCGGGGCGAAGTCGCGCCGCAGTTCTGGCAGACGAATTGGGATCGAGACTTGGCCAAGTGTCACACTCTGATTGTTCACGATGTGTTCTAGGTTGGCTTGTCCGGAAAGGCAAGGGCGTCGCGCATGACAATGGCGTCGGCAGGTGCTGCATTCCAGCCATGTCCGACCAGCTGCTGGCTTCCAACTTGACATGCAGGTAAATGCCTGCATATTGGATGCTGCAGATACAAGAGAATGCGAATGAATTCAGACAAGGTTTTCAAGGCGCTGGCTGACCCGACGCGCAGGAGGCTGCTCGATCTGCTGTATGAGAAAAATGGACAGACGCTCGGCCAGCTTTGCGAAAACCTGGATATGACCCGGCAATCCGCCACCCAGCATATCGAGCTGCTGGAGGCAGCCAATCTGGTTACAACGCTGCGTCGCGGGCGAGAGAAGCTTCATTTTCTCAATCCCGTACCTCTGCACGAGGTCTATGAGCGATGGGTGAAGAAGTTCGAGCGGCACAGACTGGGATTGCTTCACGATCTCAAGAAGGGACTGGAAGGAGACGAAAATTGACCGCCGAGACAACCAGCTTTGTTTACGTGACCTACATCCGCTCAACGCCGCAAAAGGTATTTGACGCGATCACCAAACCGGAAATCGCGCGTCAATATTGGGGGCATGAGAATGTTTCGGACTGGCGGCCGGGATCGCGATGGGAGCATGTTCGGGCCGACGCCGATCGCAATGTCGAACTGATCGGGGAGGTTGTCGAGTGCGTCCCGCCAGACCGTCTCGTCATTACCTGGGCGAACGCCTCCGAGTTTGAAAACCCCCGCAAACACAGTCGGGTGACCTTCGAAATCGTCGAATATGAAGGCATGGTCCGGCTTTCCGTGATGCATGACGAACTGGAGATCGGCAGCCGGATGGCGAGTGGCGTCACAAAGGGCTGGCCGGCTGTGTTGTCGAGCTTGAAGTCGTTCCTTGAAACCGGGAAGGGAATCGACGTCTTCGCCAAGCCGAAGGTGGCGGAAGCGGCATCCTGAGCGTTCTTGTGGAGCAAACGAGATGAACTCTACTGGCTATGCCGGCCGCGCCCCTGCCTGGGACAGGGTCGCTTCAGCCCTGCCGGCATTTGCGAAGATGCCGCCGCCCTGACGCGTGCCTTGGGGGGCTTCCAAAGCTTGTCAGCCTTGCTGATATACCCGTTCCACACGACTCCCCATGCCCGTCAACACTTCGTATCCGATCGTGCCGGCGGCGCGAGCGAAGTCGTCCAGGGCGACATGGTTGCCGAACAATTCGACCCATTCCGCCTTTTCCAGAACCGGTTCGGGAATGTCGGTGACGTCGAAGACCGTCAGATCCATCGAGACCCGGCCGACGACCGGAGCCGAATATCCTCCGAGCCAGCCGCGCGCGCCGGTCAGTTGCGCGCGCAACGGCACGCCCGAGCCGGAAGCCGCGCGCGCAAGCCCGTCGGCATAGCCGATCCCGGCAATCGCCAGCCGGCTGTCGCGTGCGAGCCTCGCGGTTGCGCCATAGCCAACCGTCTCGTCTTCCCGGGCCGTGCGCACCTGCAGGATTTTCGCTTCGAGCGTCACCACCGGCCGCGCGATGTTGGCGATGTTGTTCACCGATTCGCCGCCATAGAGCGCAATTCCCGGCCGTGTGAGGTCAAAATGCCAGTCAGGCCCGAGTTGCACGCCGGCCGAATTGCAGAGCGACGCCGCAACGCCCGAAAACCGCTTCAGGATCGCGCGGAACCGCTGCAATTGCGCCTCATTGGCAGCGTCGCCGGGCTCGTCGGCGCAGGCCAAATGGCTCATGACGAGGTCGATTTCGAGCCCTTGCGCCAAGTCGCAGACGCGTTCCAAATCGCCGGTTTCGATGCCGAGCCGGTTCATGCCGGTATCGAAGTGCAGGGCGCAGGGCAGGGCGCGAGCGGCCGACCGGCACTGGGCTACCCAGGCCTCGATTTCGGCGGGATGGTTCAGCACCGGGACGAGTTGATGGCCTGCACAGGCCTTGGACGATTCCGCGCCGGCCAGTCCGCCCAGAACGAATATCCTCGCATTGGGCGCCGCACTGCGCGCGGCGATCCC
>JAUIBM010000092.1 GCA_030428345.1 Alphaproteobacteria bacterium
CCAGATAGGCGATGATCGTCTGTCCCTTGGTCGTTACGACATCCAGCTCCTTGAGCGCCTGGATGATCCACACCACGCCTGCCAGGGAGCCGAGCGTCATCAGCGCCGCCGCTCCGGCGCGCCTGAAGATATATCGCTCGATGAGTTTCATTCCCGGCATTGCCGCCTTTCGCGTCGCATCGTTCGATCGGCGGCGAATTCGGGGCGCCGACAATAGCATTGTTGGGGCACATCAACCGCCCGTGCGCCGGCCTGTACGGGTAACGCCTGCACCCGGCAACCACCCCGCATGCGCTGGAACTCTGCGGTCCCTAGATCACGGTTCCTGCCGAATATCATCCCATCATGCATCGCGGGTTGAAATGGCGAAATTGGGTCAATGAACTGCATTTTCAGCACCTTATGCGGATTTTCACAGTTTGTTGCAGTCTGGTCACGCACACGCGTCCAAACCGCGCGCCCGCAATGGGCAGACAATCGCCGGCAAAAGCGCTAATCATCTCACCCCGGCGAGCCGCCACCCCGTCCGTTTCAAGCCCTTTCGAGGATTTCCATGGCCAAACTTCCTGCAATCGCATTCGAGAAGCTCAAGCAACCCGCGTCCGGATCCGTGGTTTTCCTGATAGGCAAGGAAGGGGAGCCAAGCGCCACGGCCAGGGAGATCGACGCGGAAAACCGGATCCCGCGCGCGCTTTCGGTGACGGAGTTCTCCGGCAAGCTGGCGACTTCCATCGAAGTGCTCGCCCCGGCCGCCGCATTCGACCGCTTCGTCATTTGCGGTTGCGGAGACCTTGCCGGCAATGGGCAGGCCGAATGGATGCGGGTGGGCGGCAAGCTTCGCTCGCTCACGGCCAAGGCGGAATTGGTGACGGTTGTCTGTGAACTGGACGTAGGAGAGCTTTCGCCGGAAGCGATCGCCGCCATCGCGGCGGGTGCGAAACTGCGCGCCTATGATTTCGACAATTACCGCACCAAGGATCGCAAGGCCGGCAAGACGGGCAAGATCGTCTTTGCCTGCGCCAATCCGTCGGCCGTGAGGAAAGCCTGGAAGCGGATGGACGCGATCACCGACGGCGTGATCACGGCACGCGACCTTGTCAACGAACCGGCCAACGTCCTTGGTCCCGTGGAATTCGCCAAGCGGGCCGAGGCGCTTTCCGAACTCGGTCTTGAGGTCGAGGTGCTTGAGGAAAAGGCTTTGCGAAAGCTGAAGATGGGCGCGCTGCTGGGCGTGGCGCAGGGTTCGCCCCGCCCGCCGCGCCTGGTTGTCATGCAATGGCGCGGCGCGGGCAATGATTCTGCGCCCGTGGCCTTTGTCGGCAAGGGGGTGGTCTTTGATACGGGCGGCATCTCGATCAAGCCCGCCGCCGGCATGGAGGACATGAAGGGCGACATGGGCGGCGCGGCCGCGGTGACCGGCCTCATGCATGCGCTGGCCGGCCGCAAGGCCAAGGTCAACGCAATCGGGATCATCGGCCTGGTGGAGAACATGCCGGATGGCAATGCCCAACGCCCCGGCGATATCGTCACCGCCATGTCCGGGCAGACGATCGAGGTTCTCAATACAGACGCCGAGGGCCGCCTCGTGCTCGCCGACGCGCTCTGGTATTGCCAGGAGCGCTTCAAGCCGAAATTCATGATCGATCTCGCCACGCTCACCGGCGCGATCATGGTGGCGCTCGGCAATCATCACGCCGGTCTGTTCTCCAATGACGATGTTCTGGCTGGCCAGCTCGAGAGCGCCGGCAAGGCGACCGACGAGCGCGTCTGGCGCATGCCGATGGGCCCCGATTACGACAAGATGATCGATTCCAAGAATGCAGATGTGAAGAACATCGGCGGGCGTTTCGCCGGCTCGATCACGGCCGCGCAGTTCCTCAAGCGTTTCGTCAATGACGTGCCCTGGGCGCATCTGGATATCGCCGGCACGGCGATGGGCTCGCCCAAGAACGAGTACAGCCAGTCCTGGAGCTCGGGCTATGGTGTGCGCCTGCTGGACCGGCTGGTCGCGGACAATTTCGAATAGGTTCGACATCCGGCGATGGCCGAAGTCCTGTTCTACCATCTGACCGAAAGGACGCTGGAGCAGGTCTTGCCCGGCCTGCTCGAAAAATGCCTGGAGCGAGAATGGCGCGTCGTGGTCCAGGCCGGTTCGAGCGAACGGCTGGAGGCTCTCGACGCCCATCTCTGGACCTATCGTGACGAGAGCTTTCTGCCGCACGCCATGATCCGCGACGGGAGCGAGGCGGAGCAACCTATCTGGCTTACCGTCGAAGGCGACAATCCCAACGGCGCACAGGTCCGCTTCTTGGTCGACGGCGCGACGCCGCCCGATCTGGAGCCCTATCTGCGCGGGGTCTATCTGTTCGACGGCCACGACGCCGACGCGCTGCAGCACGCCCGCGGTCGATGGAAGGCGGAGAAATCGGCCGGCCACGAAGTCACTTATTGGCAACAGACCGAACGCGGCGGATGGGAGCGCAAGGCATGAGCGACGACACGGAAAGGGATGCGTTCTTCGAGTCGGTCTATCGCCAGGCCGGAGGCGACGCCGGCCGGGTGCCCTGGGCCGACCTGAAGCCGAAACCGCAATTGGTTGAATGGCTTGCGTCGCGAAAGGGCGCGGATCGAAGCGCTGTCGACATCGCCTGCGGCCTCGGAGACAACGCTGAGGCGATCGCCGCCGCCGGCTATGATGTGACGGCCTTCGACTTGTCTCCGGACGCGATCGATTGGGCCAGGAGCCGGTTTGCCGGCTCTGCGGTGAAATACACTGTCGCCGACCTGCTGGCGCCTCCCGCCGGATGGGAGGGCGGCTTCGACCTCGTGCATGAGTGCTACACCATGCAGGCGGTGCCGCCGGCGATGCTCGAGGCGATCACACGCGGTGTTGCGCGCCTTGTGGCCCCAGGTGGAACCTTGCTGGTCTATACGCGGATCCGGCCGGACGACTCGCCCGTCAGCGGGCCGCCCTGGCCGTTGCAGGAGAGCGAGGCGATGGCGTTCGGCTCGATGGGCTTCGAATGCGTGTCAGTCGAGCGGTTCGCCACGGTGCGGGGCGAACGGGAAATCCCGCATCTCTTCTGCGAATGGCGAAAAGCCTGACCTGATCCTCAGGAATTTCCGGCCGCGCGTCATTGCGCTGCCCAAGCCTTAACCCGCGACTCCGGCTTCGTATTCCTGCGACATTTCCAGCCAGCGCTCTTCCGCCCGCACCAACCGCTGTTCAGCATCGGCGCGATCCTTCGCCAGCTTCGCCGCGCGCTGCGGGTCCCGCTCGTACAGGCTGGGCGAGGCGAGATCGGCGTCAATGGAGGCGATGGCCTTCTGCAGCTTTGCAAGCTCGCCTTCCGCATCCTTGATCTTCTTGTGCAGCGGAGCCAGTTCCTTGCGGCGCTCGGCCGCGTCCTTGCGCTTTTCCTGGCCGCTCCTGCGGTCGACCTCGGGCTCCGCCACGGGCTTGATCTTGGGGGGGCGCCCGGTCAGCACCTCGGTGCGGTAATCCTCGATGTCGCCTTCATAGGGCTCGACGGTTCCGCCGCGCACGATCCATAGCCGGTCGACGGTCGCCTCCACCAGGTGGCGGTCGTGGCTGATCACGATCACCGCGCCGGAATAGTCGTTGAGCGCCAGCATCAGGGCTTCGCGCGCCTGCATGTCCAGATGGTTGGTCGGCTCGTCGAGGATCAGCAGATGCGGCCCGTCGAAGGCAATGAGGCCGAGCAGCAGGCGCGCCTTCTCGCCGCCCGAAAGGTCCTTGGCGGCGGTGTCCATTCGGTCGCGGTCGAGGCCCATCTGGGCCACGCGGGCGCGCACCTTGGATTCGGGCTCGCCCTTCATCAGCGCGCGCACATGGTCGACGGGGGTGTTATCGGGAATGAGATCGTCAAGCTGATGCTGGGCGAACATCGCCACCTTCATCGACTGCGCCTTGACGATTCCGCCCTCGACGAATTCGAGCCGGTTGGCCAGCATTTTTGCGAAGGTGGACTTGCCATTGCCGTTCGCGCCCAGCAGCGCAATGCGGTCGTCCTGGTCGATGCGCAAGTCGAGATTGCGCAGGATGATGTTGTCCCTGGAATAGCCGGCGCGCACATGCTCCAGCCGGATGATCGGCGAGGAAAGCAGCTTCTGCGGCTCGGGGAAGCGGATCGGCGAACTGCGGTCTTCCACCGCCGCTGAAATCGGCTGCATCTTCTCGAGCATCTTCAGGCGAGATTGGGCCTGACGGGCCTTGCTGGCCTTGGCACGGAAGCGGTCGACGAAGGATTGCAGGTGCTTGCGCTTGACGTCCTGCTTCTCGCGCGCCTTTTCCAGCAGCGTCATCTGTTCGGCGCGCTGGCGTTCGAACGCATCGAAGCCGCCGCGGTAGAATACCAGCTTGCGGTTTTCCAGGTGCAGGATCGAATTCACCGCCTTGTTGAGCAGGTCCCGGTCATGGCTGATGATCAGGACCGTGCCGGGATAGCGCGCGACGAAATTCTCCAGCCAAAGCGTGCCTTCAAGATCGAGATAGTTGGTGGGTTCGTCGAGCAGCAGCACGTCGGGCCGCGAGAACAGCAGCGCCGCCAGGGCGACGCGCATGCGCCAACCGCCCGAGAAGGACGATGCGGGACGCAATTGCGCTTCCGCGTCGAAGCCGAGGCCCGAAAGGATCGAGGCGGCGCGCGCCTCGCCCGAATGGGCGTCGATATCGACCAGCCGCATGTGGATCTCGCCGATCTCGTTGGGGTCGGTCTCCGTTTCGGCGCGCTCGAGGAGCTCGGCCCGCTCGGTGTCGGCGGCCAGCACGATGTCGATCAGGCTGTCCTCGGTGCCCGGCGCTTCCTGCGCCACCTGGCCGAGGCGCAATCCCCTGGGGATGGCAACGCTGCCCGTGTCGGCCTGCAGGTCGCCGGTGATGGCGCGAAACAGCGTCGTCTTTCCGGTGCCGTTTCGCCCGACAAGGCCGGCGCGCGCTCCCGAGGGCACGGTAACCGAGGCGTTGTCGAGGAGCGTGCGCCCTGCAATGCGCAGCGTGAGGTCTGTAATGGTCAGCATTCGCGCCTTTTGCGTCAAGCGCGCGAAAAGGGCAAGGCGAAACGATGTGCAGAAACCCGACCGCCGCTACTTCCGCGTCATTTCACGAAAATGCCTGTCCCTCCGGCGAGCGCTGGAACTGCACCAGATCGAGCGATGGCGGGTCTCGATTGAGAATTGACAGGATCGTGTGCGCCTGCCCGCGGTGATGCGTCTGGTGATTGAAGAAGTGGGAAAGGGTCGCCGCCCGCTTCGCGGTCTTTACCGCCGGATTGGTGATCGTCGAGAAGGTGAGGGGGCCGCCCAGTTCCGCGTCGCTCAAGCTCTCTACATGATCGACGATGCGCCGGTCCTCAGCTTCCCGCGCGGCGCGCAGGCCTACCAGGTCCTCGTGCAGTATCGCGTCCAGCGTTGCGGGCGCCTCGCCCGATCCGGTGAAGCGTGTCATCCAGATGCGGTCGGCCACCAGAATATGGTTCAGCGTACCGTGCATCGAGTGGAAGAAGGCGCCGACTTCGCGGCGATATTCCTCTTCGCTCAAGGCGGCGGCGGCATCGTAGAGACGCCGGTTCGCCCAGGAATTATAGGCGGCGAACATCTGAAAGTGCTGGCGCATGCGCGCGTCCGATTCGAAACTGATTGAAGTTTCGCGAAGAGTAATCCTCGCTTGCCGGCTTTGCCAAGCCGCTTTGACCAGCTTTGGCTTGCCGCAGGAGTTCCGGGCGGATATACACCGCGCAAATCCCCGACAAACCTCATGATGCAACAGGTGAAGCATGGCGGTCGAACGCACCTTCTCGATGATCAAGCCCGACGCAACGAAGCGCAATCTGACGGGCGCAATTACCAAGCTGCTGGAGGACGCCGGTCTGCGCGTCGTCGCCAGCAAGCGCGTCTGGATGAGCCGCCGCGAAGCCGAGGGCTTTTACGCGGTGCACCGCGAGCGGCCGTTCTTCGACGAATTGTGCGAGTTCATGTCCTCCGGTCCGACGGTCGTCCAGGTGCTGGAAGGCGAGAACGCCGTTGCGAAGAACCGCGAAGT
This sequence comes from Alphaproteobacteria bacterium, assembly GCA_030428345.1. Lineage (GTDB taxonomy): Bacteria > Pseudomonadota > Alphaproteobacteria > Rhizobiales > Rhizobiaceae > BOKV01. Next base: position 6,062 of record JAUIBM010000092.1, read on the forward strand.
GATGGGCGCAACCAATCCGGCCAATGCCGAGGAGGGCACGATCCGCAAGCTGCACGCCCTCTCGATTGGCGAGAATTCGGTTCATGGCTCCGACGCGCCGGAAACCGCTGCCGAGGAAATCGCCTACTGGTTCTCGCAGACTGAAATCGTCGGCTGAGCCATCGGCACGGCGCCGAATTCAAGACCGGGCGGAGACGCCCGGTTTTTTTGTCGCACAACAATGCGCGAGAGGGTCTTAACTCCAGCGCCTTCCTGGGTGAGTATGCCGGTTCGCGCCCGCCTGGCGGGCGAATCGAACATGGAAGGCCATTGGGTGGCGGCAGTCGCAAGGCAATATTCGGTGGCGGAACGCGTGGCCGACGGTGCGGTGCACGCTCTGGGCATCCTCGCCAGCCTCGTCGCGGTTCCGCTGCTGCTGGTCGCGGCATTGCCGAGGGTGGGCCTGGCGACTGGCGCCGGCCTTGCGGTCTACGGCTTCGCGCTGATCCTGCTGTTCTCCGTTTCCGCCGCCTATCACATGGTCCCCGGCCTCGATTGGAAGCCGCTGCTCAAGCGCTTCGACCAGGCGGCGATCTTCTTCAAGATCGCCGGCACCTACACGCCCCTCGTCATGGTCCTGGGCAGCATTTTTGCCTATGTGGTGCTGTCGCTGGTCTGGGCCGTCGCGCTCTTCGGCGCGTTCGCCAAACTGGCCCTGGGCGCTCGGTTCGAGCGCATCTCGGTAGCGCTCTATCTGCCGCTCGGCTGGGCGAGCCTGCTGCTGCTCTGGCCGATCGTTGCGACATTGCCCCTCGCAGTGTCGGTGCTGCTGGTCGCCGGCGGCCTCCTCTACTCCATCGGGGTGATCTTCCACGTCATGGAGCGGCTGCGGTTCCAGAACGCGATCTGGCACATTTTCGTGCTTTCCGCATCCGCATGCCATTTTGCGGCGGTCTCGCGCGCCTCGCTGTGGATGGGCGTCTGACTTTTCGTCCTGTTGATTTTCCTCCTGCGCGGCCCCGGTCCGGCCCTGCCTGTTTGGCAATTCAGGAGCGCATAACAGCGGTTTGCGGGGCTCGACTGGCCGCGATATCACTTGCCTGCAGGCATAAGTTCAGCCTAACAAGAGAACATACCCACGGTTGAACGGAGCGAATATGAGACCGATCCTTTGCGCCTGCGTCGTCGCGCTAGCCTGCCTCTGCACTCCCGCGCGTGCTGACTCGCGATCCGACGCTGAATACATCGTCAACCAAACATTAACCCGTGCGCATTTCGAAGGAGTTTTTGCAGCGGCACGTCCCATGATGATTGCAGCTCTTCAGCACGATTTTCGCGAAAAAGGCATCAGCCTGCCGGATCCCGATCGCTTCTTTGATTTGTTTATGGCGGAATTCATGGACGAGTTTGTGCAATCGATGCGTGCCCAGACCGCATCAGTCTATCTTGAGAACTTCTCGGAGCAAGAAATTGCAGATATTGCAGCATTCTACAAAACGGATGCAGGCCAGGCTATGATCAGGGCGGCGCCAGCACTAATGATGGAGGGAGCAAAGATGGGGCGCGAGGCAGGGCAACGAGCCGGTGAGAACGCAGGCAAGCGACTGGCCGCAAGGATCAGGGCAGAAGGATTGATCCAGGTGGACGATCCTGGTCTCTTGTCGAAGCTGCTTGACGCGCTGCGTTAGGCTTGGCGAAATCCTGACCTGGAAACAAGGAGGGCCGCTTGGCTGCTGACAGTTCAAATCGCACCGTGTCCCGCTTGGCCGCAGGCCTTATCGCTTTGGGACTGCATTTTGCCGTGACGGTGGAACCCGGCATGGCGCAGTCTAGCCAAATCTGGCAGAGCGGGCGGTCCAGCGATGAGAATGGCAGCGTGCGCGGCTGGATCAGCTATGGCGTGCCCGAGACGGACAATTCACAGGTCAACGGCTCTTGCGATGCCGGCGCACCGGGGCTGGCGAAGATGGCCTTCGCTGCGAATGTCGGCGGGATGCGGGACGGTGCGACGGCCCGGGTGAGCTTCCGCGGGGCGGATTTCTCGAGAACCGTCGACGGCGTCGTCTCGCTGCCCCGATCAGAGGAGGGCGCCAGCGTTGTCGAGGTGCAATTGACGCTCGGCGATCCGCTCTGGCAGGGCCTGGCGAGGCTTCAGCAATTGTCCTACTCGGTCAATGGCGGTCCTCCCGTGCCGCTGGGCCTTTCGGGCAGTTCGCGCGCGGTCGACGCGTTCCTGCAGCAGTGCGGAGCCATCCTTGCCTCTGGCTCGGACCCGGCGCCGGTGCAGGATCCCCGATGGGCGACCTGCCGGATGCAGTCGAGCGCCCGTTCCGAGCGTTCGGACATTCCGGTGAATGTGGTCTTCCGCAACCTGGCGGATGGCTACCGCTCCGTGATGTGGATCGGTTTCGACGGAATGCCGGTCGAATACGCCAATCTCAATCCGGGCGAGACCTTTTCGGTCAACACCTATGTCACCCATCCGTGGATGATCACGGACGGTCCGGGCAATTGCATCGAGATGTTCATGCCCCAACCGGGCCAGACAAACTTCGACATCACCGCTCCCGGCCGGGATTTCGGGCCGGAATAGGGGGTCTCACGCAAACAATGTATCGTTGCAACTGATTATCTTACGCGGGAACAC
>JAUIBM010000093.1 GCA_030428345.1 Alphaproteobacteria bacterium
GGGCCTGGACCGTTGTCGCCATCGACCCGGAGGAATGCGGGCGCGGGACGCTCGATGCGAATCTCGGGGCGCGCCTTCACCGCGCCAGCCTTCAGACGTTGGGCATAAATCGGTATTCTGGTGGTGCCGTGCGAGCCATGCCCCCGAAGATCTGCATGGATCATCGCCTCGGTAATGACCGAAGCATCGGCTTCCGAGACTCCGACGGCGGTGAACACACGGTTCGAGAAGTCGCGGATCGCTTCCAGGGGCAATTTCGTCACGGCCGCGCCTTTCCATTAGCCAAGTCGTAGAATCTGCCGAGCGCGGCGCTGTCCTGCCCCTCGAAGCCGGCATTGCACGCCGCGTTGATCAGCTGATGCGCCAGCGCGGAGGCCGGTTGGGACAATCCGTTGCGACCCCCCTCCGAGGCGACGATGCCGAGATCCTTGCGCAGAAGCTCGATGCGAAATCCGCCGGCCAGCGCGTCGTCGAGATAACGCTTGGCGTGCATTTCCAGCACACCGCTGCGCGCCGCGCCCGTCAGCAGGGCTTGCCGCATCGCCTCGGGATCGACGCCGTTGGCGCGGGCAAGCGCAATCGCCTCGAACGCGCCCATCATGTTGACCGCCACCATCAGCTGGTTCGCCGCCTTGACGGCCTGTCCCGCCCCGAGCGGGCCGAAATGAGTGATGGCCTTGCCCATGGCCTTGAGCAGAGGCGTCGCCGCTTCGATATCGGCCGCTTGGCCACCGCACATGATCGTCAGCGTGCGTTCGGCCGCGCCCTTGGTGCCGCCCGAAACCGGCGCATCGACGAAACGGCCGCCTGCAGACCGGATCCGCTCGGCAGCGCGGCAAGCATCGTGGGGTGCGATGGTGGAGCAGTCCACAAACAACTTGTCCGCAAGATCGGCCCGGCTAAAACCGCCGTCACCATCGATCAAGGCATCAAGCGCGCCCGCGTCCGGCACGCAGGTCACGATCACATCGCTCCGTTGCGCCAGAGCCGCCGGAGTATCCGCGACGCTCGCCCCCTCGCCCCGGAAGCGCTCGGCCTTTTCGGGAGACGACGTAGCGATCGTCAGTGGGAAGCCGGCGGCGAGGATGTTGCGGGCCATGGCCCCGCCCATCGCGCCCAGCCCGCAAAAGCCGACTCGCGGCATAGCGCTCGCCTCAATCAAGGCGACAGCCCCTGGCGCGCAGGGTCTCGTCGACCCAGCGCCTGTCCCAGCCCTCGCCTGCGATTGCTTCCAGCGTCTTCTTCTCGCGTTCGACCTGCGCCAGCGCAAGCGCCAGCACCGCTTCGGCGTCGCCGGCAGGCACGCAAAGAACGCCATCCAGATCGCCAACAACGATATCGCCCGGAGACACGATCATCCCATGCAGCGCAATTGGAACATTGACCTCGCCGGGACCGTCCTTGTAGGGGCCGCGATGGCTGACGCCAGCCGCAAAAATCGGTGTCGCGCCGGCGCGGATCGCATCGAGATCGCGCACCGCCCCATCGAGAACGAAGCCCCTTATGCCGCGCGAAACCGCGTGGGTGATGATCAGTTCGCCGATCAGGGAATTGGTGAGGTCGCCGCCCGCCTCGATCACGATCACGTCGCCGGGCTCCGCCATGTCGACAGCCTTGTGGATCATCAGATTGTCGCCCGGCCTCGTCTTCACCGTCAGCGCCGTGCCACGCAGCATGCCGTCTCCATGCATCGGGCGGATCGCCGGCCCGGCGGCGTTGATGCGCGAGAGATTGTCGCTGAGAATAGCGGTCGGAAGCGCGCCCACCGCCTCCACGAGATCGGCGCTCGCACGCTTGTGGTTGTTGAATATCCGAAATCCGAAAGTCACTTTGCCCGTCCGTCATGAAGTGTTTGACGGCATGATGAGCAAATTGATTGATGCTGTCTAATACCGTATTATCGTGCGATTAGTGCCGAAACAGCATCAACGAAACATGCGGTTCGACAGCCGCAATTCGCACCGGAGGACGGCGGGGGATGATCGAGAACAAGCTGCTCGTTTCGTTTGTCGCCGTCGCGGAAGAGCTGCATTTCGGGCGGGCCGCCGCACGGCTGAACCTCGCGCAGCCGGCCCTGAGCCGGCAGATCATGCAATTGGAGGACCGGCTTCGGGTGCGGTTGTTCGAACGGACGCAAAGGAGCGTTCAGATCACAGAGCCGGGACGCGTTTTCCTCGAACGCGCCAGACGCATCCTCTCGGATCTCGGACGGGCGACAGACGAGGTGGTGCGCATCGCGGGAGGCCAGGAAGGCCGGTTGCGCGTCGGTTTCATTCATTCATCGACGTTTGGCGTTTCGCCACCGATCTTCCGTGCCTTCCGGCGCGCTTACCCGAAGATTGAGATGGAACTGTTCGAGATGACGATCGCGGACCAGTTGATCGCGCTTGAGAATGACACGATCGATGTCGGCATCCTGCGCCCCCCTATCGCCAATGCCCGATTGCAGACCGCAATCCTTCGCGACGAGCATTTCGTCCTCGCGGTTCCCGGCGATCATCCGCTGGCCGCGCGGGACCGCGTGCGCCTCAACGAGCTCTATGATGAAGATTTCGTCCTCTTCTCACAGATCAGCAGCCCGCTTTTCTCCACGCGCACCCTGTCGATGTGCGACCAGGCCGGCTTCCTCCCACGCATCGTTCAGAACGCAACCCAGATTCACACCATTCTGGGGCTGGTGAGCGCCAATATGGGAATCTCGATCGTCCCGGACGTGGCGCGCGAGGTGAATATGCGCAACATCAAGATCCTTGATATCGAGGACAATCCTCCGCCGGTGCACGTCGTCATCGCATGGCGGTCAAGCGACGGGTCGCCCAGCGTCAATTCATTTGTCAGGACGGCCAGACACTGGATGGACGATCAGGCGAACATCTGATCCCGGGATTCCGCCTCCGGACTCTCCGGGAAGTGATCGTGCATCACAGCTTCGATGCGATGCGGTCCGGATCATGGGCGTGAGAACCAGATGCGGCGAGCGCCATGCTTCAAGGAATTTTCGATTGCCCGCTGATCCGCAATGAAGGACCGAACCTGCCCTGCGAGATGCCGAGCGAGCGCGGGTCTTCCCCGGTCAAAGGGCGCTTTCGGGCGCGCGAAGCCTGCGATTATTCCAGAGACGGAAACAAGCGCCTAAGCACCGAGCGCAACATGGTGCGAACAGCGATCGTCGCCGGTGACGGCGCGCGATCGCGGGCCGTTATCAGGCCGACATCGCGAACGATGGCGGGCGACACCAGCGGCCGAGCCTCGATTGTCCGCCCGTTTGTCGCCGCCAGCGAATAGGACGGCAGGATCGCGATACCGGCGCCATGCTCGGCCAGCGCAAGCGCGGTGTGAATTTGATGCACCTCGAGGCGGGGCCGCAAGGGCAGGCCGGCGGCCTCGAACCCGATCTCCGCGAGAACGCGAATATTGCTTTCCTTCGTCAGGGTGATGATCGGCCTGTTTGCGAGCTCCGACCATTCCACCTCGGCCCGCGAGGCGAAGTCGTGCCCCGGCTCGCAAAAAACCATCAGCTGGTCCTGCAGCCCCTGCTGAACCGCCAATCCTGCTTCCCCTGCCGCGAAGGTTCCGACTCCAAGGTCGCAGCGCCCGCTTCGCACATGCTCAACGATGATATCGGTGCTCACATCCTCGACGCGGACATCGAGATCGGGATGCGCCGTTGCCAGTTCCTTCAGCAGTACCGGCAGAATGGTCGCCGCCAGGAGCGGCGGGGCGGCAATGCGAACCAGCCCCTTCTTCAATTTGGCGACATCGCGCACACTTTCCGATGCGCGATCGATCTCCCTCAATCCCATGAGGGCGCCTGACGCAAAGGCGTTGCCGGCAGCCGTCAGTTCGACGCGTCGGGTCGTACGGTCAAACAGGCGCGCTCCCAATACCGCCTCCAGATCGCGGATCGTATGGGAAAGATTGGCCTGAGACGTTCCCATGCGCTCGGCTGCCCTGGAGAAATTTCCCAGTTCAACCACCGCTTCAAAGCACTCGATCTGACGAAGTGTGGGTCGCATGTCCAACTCATGTGAAATTCCTCATTAATATATACTGAATGTGAGACTTAACGAATAAAAATTCCTGTGGCCCCATAGATCGCAACAAGGGCGCAGGATGCCGGTCCATTCTTCGCGACCGGGCAACGCCATGCGCCGGAACTTCGGGACGGACACCGGCGGTGCGCCCCTTGAGTGAGTTGCAATCGAGGCGCGGCGCTGAACCGTTCCCTGGGGATTACGATGGAATACGACCGCTCGAATGCAAAATCCCACGCCCGCGCAACCATGCGCGGGATCTGGGCGGCGGCGAACACGCCTTTTCTCTCCGATGGCGCGATCGACGAGGAAGGCTTTCGACGCAATGTCGATCACTGGATCGACGATTTGGGCATTGAGGGGTTGTTTGTCGCGGGCAAGCAGGGCGAGTTCTTCTCGATGTCCATCGAAGAACGCAAGCGCCTGTTCGAGCTTTCGGTTACCGCCGCCGGAGGCAGGGCGCAGACCATTGTCTCCTGCTCGGACCAGAACATGGACGTGGTCATCGAACTTGCGCTTCATGCACAGGCGTGCGGCGCCGACTACATTGTCGTCCACGCGCCTGTGCTGCATTTCCTCAGCGCACAGGACGAGACCCTGCTGCGCTACTACCAGACCATTGCCTCCAAGGTGGATATCGGAATGGCGCTTTGGTCGCATCCCGACAGCGGCTATCTGATGAGCCCGGACCTTTGCAACCGGCTGGCCGATATCGAGACCGTCGTGGCGATCAAGTACTCGGTCCCGCGGGAAATGTACAAGAATCTGACGCAACTGGCGGACGATCGGATTCTCGTTTCAACGGCGTCGGAGTCCGAATGGCTCGACAACATCCTGGAGCTGGATTGGCGGCTCTACCTGTGCTCCTCACCGCCCTACACCCTGCAAAGCCGGGTCGACCGGCGCATGCGCCAATACACCGACCTGGCTTTCGCCGGCAAGGCTGAGGAGGCGCGCGCGGTTCGGGACAGTCTCGAGCCGGTTCGCAAGGCGTTGCGCGACACGCGTCCGCCCGAGAAGATGTTTGCCCACCAGAAATACTGGCAGGAGCTGCTGGGTCAGGTTGGCGGCCCCGTACGGTCGCCGCTGCTGGAACTCACGGAAGATGAAAAACGGGCGACCCGTGAAGCCTTTGAGGCTTGCGGGCTGCAGACATGATGACCGCCAACAGGAGGATTCCCGAATGGCGAGACTGAGCGCATTCAATTTCCAGAAATGGATCGACGAGAACAGGCACCTGCTGAAGCCGCCAGTTGGCAACCAGCAGATATGGAAGGACGCCGACCTGATGGTCACAATCGTCGGCGGCCCAAACAAGCGAACCGACTATCACGACGATCCGGTCGAGGAATTCTTCTACCAGATCAAGGGAGACATGCTGCTCAAGCTGCACGACACCAAGAGCGGCGAATTCTACGACGTGCCGATTCGCGAAGGCGACATTTTCCTGCTGCCTGCGCATATGCGCCACTCTCCGCAGCGTCCGCAAGAAGGCTCCATCGGCCTTGTCATCGAGCCGGCGCGGCCCGAGGGCGAACTGGATGCGATCGAATGGTACTGCTTCGAGTGCCACAATCTGGTGCATCGCGCGGAAATCGATCTGGAATCCATCGTCGACGATCTGCCGCCGATCTACGCCGCTTTCTACGCCGATCAGCAAAAGCGCACCTGCCCCCATTGCGGAACGCTGCATCCCGGCAAGGAGCCGCCGGACGGTTGGGTGCAGCTCTAGGCCCACCACTTCCCAAGACATGAGTGATCCATTCATCAATCCCGCATCGAGCGCATGAGGAGAGTTTTCATGAGAGCCACCATTCTGGGCATTGCCCTTGCCGGGGTCCTGGCGACGACGGCGTCCGCGCAGGTGCCGGTCAAGATCGGCGTAATCACCACGCTTTCCGGGCCGGCTGGCTATCTCGGACAGGATGTTCGCGATGGACTGCAACTGGCGATCGACGAGGAAGGCGGCAAGCTCGGCGGGGTGCCGGTCGAACTGCTGGTGGAAGACGACGACCGCAAACCGGGAACGGGCCGGCAGATCGCCGAGAAGTTCGTGGGCGAGAACGGCGTCAAACTGGTGACCGGCATCATATTCTCGAATGTTGCCGGCGCGGTAGTCCCGGAAGTCGTCGACTCTGCGGCGATCTACATCAGCCCCAATGCCGGTCCGTCCAACCTTGCGGGCAAGGAGTGCAACGAGAACTACTTCGTGGTTTCCTGGCAGAACGACTCCCTGCACGAAACCGCGGGACTTGCCGCCAACAAGCTCGGTTACAAGAAGGCTTTCCTGCTGGCGCCGAACTATCAGGCCGGCCAGGACGCGCTTGCCGGGTTCAAGCGAACGTTCAAGGGCGAGATCGCCGGCGAGATATTCACCCAGCTCGACCAGACGGACTATTCGGCCGAGATGGCCCAGATCCGCGCGGCCGGCCCTGATGTCGTCTATCAGTTTCATCCGGGTGGCCTCGGAATCGCTTTCACCCGCCAGTACCAGCAGGCGGGCCTGTTGAGCGATATCCCCATGGTCCTCTCGGAGGCGAATGCCGACGGCGTGTTGCTGAAGGCCCTGGGAGACGCAGCCGTCGGACTGTCGGCGACCGCCCACTGGAACGCCGACTTCGAGAACGACGCAAGCAAGGCCTTCGTCGCCGGATGGCGGAAGGCCTATGGGGACAGGCCGGCCACGACCTATGCCTCGCAGGGCTATGACACCGGCAAGCTGATTGCCTCCGCCCTGAAGGCGACCGGTGGCGACGGCGATGTCGCGAAGCTCCGTGAAGCCTTGCAGAAAGCCGAGTTCGCTTCGGTGCGAGGCAGTTTTGCCTTCGGACCTAACCAGCATCCGATCCAGGACTGGTACCTCCTGAAAGTGGTCAAGAACGACGCTGGCGTCGCGGTGACCAGGACGGTGGAGAAACTCGTCGAAAACTACGGCGACGCCTATTCCGCCGAGTGCAAGATGTAGGGTCGCACCGGCTCTGTCCGATCCCCTCGCATGCGCAAGCAAGCGAGCGGGTCGGACGCCAGGTGGACGAAAACCTCATGATCCTAGTCATCGAACAGCTGCTGAACGGTCTCCTGTACGGCGTCATGCTGTTCCTGATGGCGGCCGGGCTCACCCTGATTTTCGGAATCATGGGCATCATCAACCTCGCACATGGCTCGCTCTATATGATCGGAGCGTTTGCCGGCGTGTGGGCGGCCAACCATACCGGGAGCGTCTGGATCGGCTTGCCGGTGTCGATCGCCGCGGCAATGGCTTGCGGAATCGCGGTGGAGGTCGGCGTGATCCGCAGGCTCTATGCCAGAAGCCATCTCGACCAGGTTCTGGCGACCTTCGCACTGGTGCTGATCTTCAATCAGCTCGTGTCGATTTCCTTCGGCAAGCAGCCTCTCTTCGTGCACTTGCCCGACTGGCTGGTTGCGCCGGTGACGGTGCTTCCCGGCCTGACCTACCCGACCTTCCGACTGCTCTTCATCGCGCTGGGCCTGATGGTGGCGCTCGGACTCTATCTCCTGATCAACCGCACCAGGATCGGCATGCTGATCCGCGCCGGCTCCACCCATCGCGATATGGTGCGCGCGCTCGGGGTGAACATCTCCATTCTCTACACGGTCGTCTTCGCGCTTGGCGCGGTGCTCGCGGGCCTCGCCGGCTTTGTCATGAGCCCGATGCTTGCCGTCCAGGTCGGCATGGGCGAGCAGATCCTGCTGGTCACATTTGTGGTCGTCGTCATTGGCGGCGTCGGCTCGGTCAAGGGAGCGTTCGTTGCGGCAATTTTCCTGGGCCTCGCCGATACTTCCCTCCGGGCATTCCTTCCGGGTCTGTTGAAGCAGTTCATCCCCGCCTCGCAGGCCGACGCCCTGGGAATCGGACTGGCTTCCATGGGCATCTATTTCGTAATGGCGGCCGTTCTGCTGTTCCGCCCGCAAGGCCTCTTCCCTGTTCAGGGCGGGCATTGATGCGCTGGTTTGGCATCCTTGCCGCGATCGTCTTTCTAGCGCTCTTGCCGGCGCTGGCCGAGCGAACGGGCATGACTTCATTCGTCGGCCTTGCTTCAATGGCGATGATTTATGCGATCGCGGGCGCGAGCCTCAATCTGATCCTGGGTTATGGCGGCCTTGTTTCCTTCGGTCATGCCGCGTTCTTTGGAGTGGGAAACTGTGTGGTGGGCATTCTCTACGTCCACCACGCGGAGGGGACGCGGCTGCTGGGTCTGATCCCGGGATCGGACCAGTTCATGGTCACGCTCCCGGCGGCCATTCTCGTCGCCACGATATTCGCGGCGGCGATCGGCGCATTGGCGCTGCGCACCCAGGGCGCCCAGTTCATCATGATCACGCTGGCCTTCGCGCAGATGGTCTTCTTCTTTTTCGTGTCGCTGAAGGTCTATGGCGGCGAGGACGGCATGATCATTCGCCGCGCCAACCGCCTTCTTGAGCTCAACCTGCGCGACAAGGAGACCATGTACTACGTCATTGCCGGAGCGACTTTTCTCTATTTCGCCTTCATGTGGCGGGTGATCAATTCATCCTTCGGCAGCGTTCTCGCAGGTATTCGGCAGAACGAAAGGCGGATGACGGCGATGGGCATCGACGTCTACAGCCACAAGCTGGCGGGCTTCGTGCTGGCCGAGATGCGCGC
>JAUIBM010000094.1 GCA_030428345.1 Alphaproteobacteria bacterium
GTGCTTGATCTGAAGATCGACGGCGAGGGACGCATCCAGATCAACGACCGCATCCGCGAACAGACCGGCATCGAGGAGCAGGTGTTGTTCGAAGGGCGGGGCATCTCCTTCTGGCTTTGGGAGCCGAGCCGCTACGACGCCTATCGCGCCGAGGCGCGGGCGAAGGTGCGCGAATTGCGCAAGCGGCTGGGCTCGCGATCTTCTTCCGGAGCGCCGTCTGGCGCGGGCGGGGGAGCAGACCAATGACGGGCGGCAACGACGCCGAAACTGATTTCGGGGCCGATGCAGGCGGACCGGCCCGTCATGTCCCGGTCATGCTCCACGAGGTCCTGGACGCGCTTGCACTGCGCTCCGGAAGTCGCATTGTCGACGGCACCTTCGGTGCGGGCGGCTACAGCGCCGCCATCCTGGCGAGCGGTGCGCGCGTGCTGGCGATCGACCGGGATCCGACGGCGATCGAGGGCGGGGCGCGGCTGGTCGCGGAGAGTGGCGGCGCGCTGGTTCTGGCGCGGGGAAATTTCGCACAGCTCGACCGCATTGCCGCCGAGAACGCCTTCACGCAGGCCGATGGCGTCGTGCTCGACATCGGCGTTTCCTCCATGCAGCTGGACGAGGCCGAACGCGGCTTCTCGTTCCGCAAGGACGGCCCGCTCGACATGCGCATGGGCGATACCGGGCCAAGCGCGGCCGATGTCGTCAACCGCGCCCAGCAGAACGACCTGATCCGGATCATCGGCATTCTGGGCGAGGAGCGGCAGGCTTCGCGCGTTGCGCGCGCCATCGTGGCGCGGCGGGAGGTCAAGCCATTCGAACGTACGCTCGATCTCGCCGGCGTCGTCGCCAGCGCCGTCGGCAAGCGTCCCGGCGACCGGATCCATCCGGCGACGCGGACCTTCCAGGGCCTGCGCATCTTCGTCAATGGCGAGCTGGACGAGCTGGCGATCGGGCTTTCGGCGGCCGAGCGGCTGCTTTGCGAGGGCGGGCGGCTGGTGGTCGTAACCTTCCATTCGCTGGAGGACCGGATCGTCAAGCGCTTCTTCGCCGAGCGCACCGGCGGGCAGGGTGGCTCGCGGCATCTGCCGCAATCGCGTGAGGCGGAGCCCAGCTTCCGGCTCGAAAAGAAGGGCGCCATCGCCGCCAGCGAAGCGGAGGCGCAAGCCAATCCGAGGGCGCGTTCGGCCAAGCTGCGCTACGCGCTGCGCACCGCTGCCCCGGCCGCGCCGGAGCATCTGGCGGCCTTCGGGCTGCCCAATCTCGTGCCGCTGTCCAGTTTCGCAACCATCGCGGGAGCCCGTCATGCTTAGATCGATCGACGTCCTCATGGTCGGAGCGCTGATCGCCGGCGCGGCCTGGACCTTCAAGGTGAAGCACGATGCGCAGGGCGAGGCGGCGCATCTGGCGCGGCTTGAAACGCGCATCCGGCTGGAGAACGAGGCGATCGACATCCTCAAGGCCGACTGGAGCCTGCTTACCAGTCCCGACCGCCTGGAGCGGCTCGCCGAGCGCTACAAGGGGCAGCTTGCCCTGGAGCCGGCGAGCCCGAGGCAGATCGTGACGCTGGACGACGTCCCGCTGCGCCAGGAAGCACTGCCGCCGATCGACGACGAGCGCGTCGACGCGCCGTCGCCGGACAGGCAGACCATGACGGGCTCGGTGCGCCCGGCGGCGGTCAAGCCAGAGCCTGACCGGAAGGCGGAAGCCGCATCGGTGCGCCCGCCCGTGGCGACGCCAGCTCCCGCGCCGCAGAGACAGGCGACAGGCTGGGCCGATCTGCGCGAGACGACCGCGCAGCGCGCGGCCCGCGAGGGAGAAGGGCAATGAAGCCGGGAAAGCAAGATGGAGCGACTGGCGTGAGCGATCAGGTCTGGACCGGCTATCTGGCGAGCCATTTGCGCTTTGAAGGGGCTGGCAAGACGGCCGTCAACCAGGCCCGCTCGCGCATCGGCCTGGCGATGTTCATCGTCGTCATGGTCTATGCGGCCATCGGCGGCCGGCTGATCTATTTCGGGGCGCTCGAGCCCGACGACGGCGTGGCGCGGGCAGCGACCGACATCTCCATCGCAGCGCGGCGGCCCGATCTTGTCGATCGCAACGGACTGACGCTGGCGACCGACATCAACACCGCGTCGCTGTATGCCGAGCCATTCCGCATCGTCGACGTCGACGAGGCTACCGAGAAGCTGGCGAGCGTGCTGCCGGACCTGGACATCGGCGTCGCCCATCGCCGGCTGGCCTCCAAGGCGGCGTTCGTCTGGCTGAAGCGGGAACTGACCCCGGCCCAGCAGGCGCAGATCCTGTCGCTCGGCATTCCCGGCATCGGCTTCCGGCGCGAGACGCGGCGTTTCTATCCGAAGGGCGACATCGCCTCGCATCTGGTCGGCCTCGTCAATATCGACAATGCCGGGATCGCCGGGATCGAGAAATATGTCGACGACCAGGGCCTTCGCGCCCTGCGCAGCGCCGGCCTGACCACCTCACAGACCATGGAGCCGGTGCGGCTCTCGATCGATCTGCGGGTGCAGAACTTCGTGCGCGACGAACTGGAAAAGGGCATGGCGCGCTATAACGCCATCGCCGCGGGCGGCGTCGTGCTGGACGTGCACACAGGCGAAGTCATCGCCATGGCCTCGCTGCCCGATTTCGACCCCAACCATCCCGTCGACGCCAACAAGAAGGACCGGCTGAACCGCATGTCGGCCGGCCTGTTCGAGATGGGCTCGACCTTCAAGACCTTCACCACCGCGATGGCGCTGGACAGCGGAAAGGTCAAGTTGACCGACACGTTCGACGCGTCCAAGCCGATCCGCATCGCCGGCTTCACGATCCACGACTTCCACGGGAAATACCGCCCGCTGACCGTGCCGGAGGTCTTCATCTACTCCTCCAATATCGGCGCGGCGAAGATGGCCGACGTGGTGGGCGTCGAAGGCCATCGCGAGTTCCTGCACCGGCTTGGCCTGCTGGACCGCATGAAGTTCGAATTGCCGGAAGTGGCGACGCCGGTCGAGCCTTCCGAGTGGAAGAAGATCAATTCTGTCACGATCTCCTATGGCCACGGCGTCACAACCACGCCGCTGCAGACCGCGGTCGCCGCGGCCGCGCTCGTCAATGGCGGCACGCTGCTGGAGCCGACGCTGTTCACGCGGACGCGCGCCCAGGCCGAGGCGCACGGCCGGCGGGTGATCAGCGAAAAGACGAGCGAGGAGATGCGCTATCTCATGCGTCTCAACGTCGTCGACCGGGGCGGCTCCGGCAAGAGCGCGGAGGTCGAAGGCTATCGCGTCGGCGGCAAGACCGGTACGGCCGAGAAGGTGGTCAAGGGCCGCTATTCCGGCGACAAGCGCTTCAACGCCTTCCTGGCGGCCTTTCCCATCGACGATCCGCAATATGTCGTGCTGGTGGTGATCGACGAGCCCAAGCCGGAGGAGGGAAAGCATGGCGCGACGGCCGGCATGAACGCGGCGCCCATGGTCGGAAACATCATTCGCCGTTCTGCCGCCATACTCGGCGTGCAGCCCGTGTTCGAGGATGAGGCCAAGCCGGTGCTTGCCTCGCGTTGATTGGATTTTGGGACTGCCGACCGGTAGTCTCAGCCACAGGGCGTCGGCTGATTCGGCGCTTACGGGATGCGGCATCGATGGAACTTGGAAGACTCATCAGCGGGGAGTGTGCGCTCGATCCCGCCTTCGCCGGGATCGAGATTTCCGGCATTTCGGCGGATTCGCGCAAGGTGGCGCCGGGCCATCTCTTCGCCGCGCTGGCCGGATCGAAGCTCGATGGTTCGCGCTTCGTGGCGGACGCGGTCGCAAGAGGAGCGGCGGCCATACTCATTGACGAGGACGCCCTCCTGCCGGAAGGCGCGGGTTCGGCGGCGGTCGTGCGGGTGTACGAGCCGCGCGCCACGCTGGCGCGCATGGCGGCGCGGTTTCATCCCCGCCAGCCCGCGACGATGGTCGCTGTTACCGGCACCGCCGGCAAGACATCCGTCGCCTCTTTCGCGCGCCAGATCTGGGAACACGAAGGCCGGCTCGCCGCCAGCATCGGGACGACCGGTGTCACGGCCCCGGGGCGCGAGACCTATGGCAGCCTGACGACGCCCGATCCCGTGGCGCTGCACGCCCTCCTCGACGAACTGGCGGGCGAGGGCGTGACGCATGCCTCGATGGAGGCGTCCTCGCACGGCCTCGACCAGCACCGGCTGGACGGCGTGCGCCTGGCCGCGGGCGGCTTCACCAATCTCGGCCGCGACCACATGGACTATCACCCCACGGTCGAGGCTTATTTCGACGCCAAGATGCGCCTGTTCCGCGAACTGCTGCCCGAGGGCGCACCGGCCGTGATCTTCGCCGACGACGCCTGGTCGCAGCGCGCTGCCGACGCTGCGCGCGACGCGGGACGCAAGGTGCTGACGGTAGGCCGCAAGGGTGAATTCCTGACGCTCAAGCGGGTGGAGCACGAGCGCTTCCGCCAGATCGCCGAAATCCGGATCGGGGCGGATATCCACCGCCTCGAATTTCCGCTGGCCGGCGACTTCCAGATCGCCAATGCGCTGGTTGCGGCGGGCCTTGCCATCGCCACCGGCAGCGAGGCGGCGCGCGTCATGGCGGCGCTGCATGTGATCAGGGGCGCCAGGGGGCGGCTCGAACTCGTCGGCTCGACGGCAGGCGGCGCGCCGGTCTATGTCGACTATGCGCACAAGCCCGACGCGCTGGAGCAGGTGCTCAGGGCGCTTCGGCCCTTCACCACCGGGCGGCTGATCGTGGCCTTCGGCTGCGGCGGCGACCGCGATGCCGGCAAGCGCCCGATCATGGGCGAAATCGCCGACAGGCTGGCCGACGTGGCGATCATCACCGACGACAATCCGCGTTCGGAGCAGCCCCAGGCGATCCGCGCGGCCATACTGGCGGCGTGTCCGCGGGGCGTGGAAATCGGCGACCGGCGCGAGGCGATCGGCACGGCGGTGGCGATGCTGCGCGAGGGCGACGCGCTGGTGATTGCCGGCAAGGGACATGAGGAAGGCCAGATCGTCGGCGAGACGACGCTGCCCTTCTCCGATCATGAGGCCGCCATCCAGGCGCTTGAAGCGCTCGGCGCCGCGGAGCAGGGCCGGTCCGCATGAGCGCGCTGTGGAATACCATGGACATGGTCGAGGCGATGGGCGCGCGCCCGTTCGGCGCGCTGCCGGAATTTGTCGCCGGCGTCGGCATCGACACGCGCACGCTGAAGCCCGGCGAGGCGTTCTTCGCGATCAAGGGCGAGCATTTCGACGGCCACAATTTCATGACCCAGGCGATGAAGGCCGGGGCTTCCGTCGCCGTCGTCGCCGAGGAAAGGCTGGTGGCGCTCGGCTCCCAGCCCATTCCGCTGCTGGTCGTCCCCGATGTGCTCGAGGCGCTCGGCCGGCTTGGCGTCGCCGCGCGCAAGCGCTCGCAGGCCAAGGTCATCGCGGTCACCGGCAGCGCCGGCAAGACGACGACGAAGGAAATGCTGCGCACCGCGCTCGGCGCATCGGGAAAGGTGCACGCCTCGCCGGCCTCGTTCAACAATCACTGGGGGGTGCCGCTGACGCTTGCCCGCCTGCCGACCGACTGCCGCTTCGCGGTGTTCGAGATCGGGATGAACCATGCCGGCGAGATCACGCCGCTGGTCGCGATGGTGCGCCCACACGTGGCCATCGTCACCACCGTCGCCGCCGCGCATCTGGGATCCTTCTCCAGCCTCGACGATATCGCCCGCGCCAAGG
The DNA here is from genome assembly GCA_030428345.1 of Alphaproteobacteria bacterium. Lineage (GTDB taxonomy): Bacteria > Pseudomonadota > Alphaproteobacteria > Rhizobiales > Rhizobiaceae > BOKV01. The sequence goes on from JAUIBM010000094.1 coordinate 5,744, forward strand.
CGGAAATCTTCACCGGCCTCATCCCGGGCGGGGTGGCGCTGATCAATTGCGACATTCCCCACCATGACCTTCTGAGGAAACTGGCGGGCGAAGCGGGCGTCCAGCACATTGCCGCCTTCGGGGCCGGCAAGAACGCCGATTTCCGGCTGATCGAGGCGGAAACCGGGCCGCAGGGCTCCAAGGTGCTTGCCTCGCTCGGCGATGATGACGTGGAATTCTTCCTGCCCGTGCCGGGCGATCACATGGTGTCCAATGCGCTGGCGGTGCTCGGCGCGGCGATGCTCGTCGGCGCCGATCTGGAAGCCAGCATGGCGGCGCTGAGCGGCATTCAGGCGCAGGGCGGGCGCGGGCGGAGCCACCGCATCGCGATCGGCGAGGGCTTCGCCACGATCATCGACGAGAGCTACAACGCCAATCCGGCGTCGGTGGCGGCGGCCCTGCAGGTCCTGGGCTCGCATGAGCCGGCCGGGGGCGGGCGGCGGATCGCGGTGCTCGGCGACATGCTGGAACTGGGAAGTCATTCGGCCCGATTGCATCGCGAACTGAAGGACGCTATCGAGCGCAACCGCATCGACCTGGTCTTTCTCGCCGGCCCGGAAATGTCGGCGCTTGCCGAGGAGCTTGCCGCTCCGCTGCTGGGCGGGTATTTCGCGGATGCGGGCGAACTGGGACAGCGCCTCGCGGGTGAGATCGCGGCGGGCGACGCGGTGATGCTCAAGGCCTCCAACGGCCTGAAATTTTCAAAAATCGTCGAAACAATTCTGGGCGCCTACCCGGAGGAAACGGCCGGGGCGCGATAGGGGACCGATGCTTTACTACCTCTCTCAGGAACTGGTCGGCGATATCTCCGCCCTGAACCTTTTTCGCTACACGACCTTCCGCACCGGGGCGGCGTTGGTGACGGCGGCGTTCTTCGTGTTCCTGTTCGGGCCGCGCATGATTTCGGCGCTGCGCATCCGCCAGGGCAAGGGGCAGCCGATCCGCGCCGACGGGCCGGAAACCCATTTCATCAAGGCCGGCACGCCGACCATGGGCGGGCTGATGATCCTGTCCGGCGTCGTGGTCTCGTCCCTGCTGTGGACCAATCCGCGCAGTTCCTATGTCTGGGTCGTGCTGCTGGTGACGCTCGGCTTCGGCGCGATCGGCTTCTATGACGATTATCTCAAGGTGACGCGCGCCACCCACAAGGGCTTTTCCGGGCGCATGCGCCTCGGCCTCGAATTCCTGATCGCCGGCATCGCCTGCTTCGCCATCATGCAGACCGGCGAAACGCCGCTTTCCTCCTCCCTGGCGCTGCCCTTCTTCAAGGACATTCTCATTCCGCTCGGCTGGCTGTTCATTCCGTTCGGCGCCTTCATCATCGTGGGGGCCGGCAATGCGGTGAACCTGACCGACGGGCTGGACGGGCTCGCAATCGTGCCGGTGATGATCGCCTCCGCCTCGTTCGGGCTGATCGCCTATCTGGCGGGCAATTTCGTCTTCTCCGAATATCTGCAGATCCATTTCGTGCAGGGCACCGGCGAACTCGCGGTGCTGTGCGGCGCGGTGATCGGGGCTGGGTTGGGCTTCCTGTGGTTCAATGCGCCGCCGGCGGCGATCTTCATGGGCGATACCGGCAGCCTGGCGCTCGGCGGCATGATCGGTACGACGGCGGTCGCGACCAAGCACGAGATCGTTCTGGCGATCATCGGCGGCCTGTTCGTGATGGAAGCGCTTTCGGTGATCATCCAGGTCGGCTCGTTCAAGCTGACCGGCAAGCGCGTGTTCCGCATGGCGCCGATCCACCATCATTTCGAGAAGAAGGGCTGGACCGAAAGCCAGGTGGTGATCCGATTCTGGATCATCGCGGTCATGCTGGCGCTGGCCGGCCTTTCCACACTCAAACTGCGCTGAGGATTGCCGCTTGATCCCGGTCACCACACAAAAGGGCAGGCGCATCGCGCTCTTCGGCCTCGGCGGATCGGGCATGGCGACCGCGCTGGCGCTGCTGGCCGGGGGAGCCGATGTCACGGCTTTCGACGACAATCGCGACAGCGTGGAAAAGGCGCGCGCGGCGGGGATCGGCGTTGGCGACTTTCGCGAGGGCGGACTGGCGAATTACGACGCGCTGGTGCTTTCGCCCGGCGTGCCGCTCACCCATCCGCGCCCGCATTGGTCGGTCGAACTGGCGAAGGCGGCGAACGTCCCGGTCATGGGCGACATCGAACTCTTCGCGCGGGAGCGCCGTGCCCGCTCGCCCGGATCGCCCTTCATCGCGATCACCGGGACCAATGGCAAGTCGACGACCACGGCGCTGATTTCCCATGTGCTGGCCTCGGCCGGGCGCGATGTGCAGATGGGCGGCAATATCGGCACCGCGATCCTTTCGCTGGAGCCGCCGGCGCCCAATCGCATTCACGTGGTCGAGTGTTCGTCCTACCAGATTGACCTGGCGCCGACGCTCGACCCTTCCATCGGCATCCTGCTGAACGTCACGCCGGATCACCTCGACCGGCACGGCACCATGGACAATTACGCCGCGATCAAGGAGCGGCTGGTCGCCGGCAGCGCCACGGCGATCATCGGCACGGACGATGATTACTCGGCTGCGATCGCCTCGTTCCTCTCGGCCAAGGGGCGCGAGGTGGTGCGCATCTCCAATTCCGGCAAGCTGGCGGAGGGCGTCTGGCTCGACGGGCGCAAACTGGTCCTGTCCAAGGGGCGCACGGTGCGCACCGTCGCGGACCTTGCGCTCGCGCCGGCCCTGCGCGGCGACCATAACGGCCAGAACGCCGCCGCCGCCTGGGCGGCCTGCAGCGCGGCCGGCCTTTCCGACGCCGAAATCCAGGAGGGATTCGCAAGCTTCCCGGGGCTTGCCCATCGCATGGAGCCGGTCGCAAGGCTCGGCAGGGTGCTGTTC
>JAUIBM010000095.1 GCA_030428345.1 Alphaproteobacteria bacterium
GAGGTTGACGGTCCGCGCGAGGTCGAAATTGTCGTCCTCGCTCCACAGCGCCAGAATGCCCAGGCCCTTCAATTCGCGGCCATAGGCGGCGCACAGCCTGGTTCCCGCGAGTCGGAAAGAGATCGTGCGCATCTGCGGCGAGACTTCCAGGATGAAGGTGTCGCCGAGAATCGTGCGGATCTCGCCCGGTTCGATCTCGCTGCGCTCTGGCGCGGGGCGTCCTCCGCGCAGGGCGTTCCAGTAGGTGAACAATTCCCGGGAATTTTCGTGTCTCACTTTGAACCGCCTCGCTGCCTGTCTTGCCGGGTTTTCCGGCAATTCCCCCAAACGGGTCCGGTGTCCGCCTTCTCCGTGGCGAACTGTCCCTTAGCAGGACAAATCTCGTCCTGATTCCCCGTATCGAAGAAGGCGCTGCAGGGTTTGTGCCAGACGGCGTTGCGACGTGATACGGTGCGATTGTGCTCTCCACAGGTAAGAATAGTAACGCTGTGCGTTAACCTTAACGAGCGGTTTACCTTGCCCAAGCCGTTGATTTATGTGACGTTCAGTCAGCTCCAAGCGGCGTCGCGGTTAACGTGTGCGGCCTCGCTCCTGATCCGGAATGGCGGATTTCGCCGATTTGGCGTTCCCGCGTTAATCCTACCGGCAACCCGGCTGCCTCTGGCGGTCGGGATTTTTTTTGCCCGCTCGCGCTTCCACATGCCGCCCTTGGGGCCTATCTCCCCACTCGACAGGAGTGCCATCATGGAACAACCGGAAACCGCGCCCGAGCCCGTGCGCCAGCAAGGGCCGATACAGCCGCCGCGCGAACCGGCGATCAATTTGCCGTCGGCGATTCTCGCCTTTTGCGGCGTGCTCGTGGCCATTCATGCGGTGCGCGTCTGGCTGCTCTCGCCCGAGCAGGATGACTGGAGCATCGTGCTCTTCGCGTTCTTTCCCTCGCGCTACGGCGAGGCGGCGGGAGCGCTGCCTTTCCCGCTGGCCGCCTGGTGGAGCCCGCTCACCTATTCGTTCCTGCATGCGGACTGGATGCATCTGGCCGTGAACGCGCTCTGGGCGGTGGCGTTCGGCACGCCGCTGGTTCGCCGGATCGGCGGCTTGCGGGCGAGCGTGCTGGCGGTCATCGCCTCCGTCGCCGGGGCTGGGCTGCATTATGTCTTTCACATTGGCGAGGAGGTTCCGATGATCGGAGCCTCGGCCATCGTCTCCGGTTTCATGGGCGCCGCCTCGCGCTTCGCGTTTCAGGGCGGACAGCGCGGCATGCTCAATGTCGACGGTCCCGCCCTGTCCCTGCGCCAGAGCTTTTCGGACCCGCGCTTCCTGACATTTCTCCTGGTCTGGTTCGGCATCAACTTCATCGTCGGCAGCGGCCTGTTCCCGATCATGGGCGAAAGCGGCGAGATCGCCTGGCAGGCGCATGTCGGCGGCTTCCTTGCCGGGGTATTCGCGTTTTCCCTGGTCGACACCCGCGGGCGGTAGCCGCCCGCTTGTCAATCGGGGGGTTTGAGCGCACCATATCTGATGGTCTCGGCGAATAGTGAGAAGGGGTGACGCCTTGGCCGGTTGAACTGTTGAGGAGGAACAGGGATGACAGTGGCTTTGATACTTGCCGAAAAGGGCAGGGACGTCGTAACCGTCCATCCGGACACCCTGATGCGCGACGCCGTCAGCGAACTCGCCGCCAAGCGCATTGGCGCGATCGTCGTCACCGACGATTCGGGCAAGGTTCGCGGGATCATTTCCGAACGCGATATCGTGCGCGAGATCGCGCGCCACGGACCTGCCGCACTCGACATGGCCGTGTCGGCCTGCATGACTCGCGCTGTCATGACCTGCGCGGAGAACGACACCGTCGATCACGTCATGGGCGTGATGACCACCAACCGGTTCCGGCATCTGCCGGTCGCCGCGAACGGGGTGCTGTCGGGCATCGTCTCGATCGGCGACGTCGTCAAGCGCAAGATCGAGCAGGCGGTTCGCGATGCGGAGGATTTGCGCAACTACATCGCGATGAGCTGACCGTTCCCCCCGGCATGCCTGCCGAGGCGCGCTATGCCCGTTCGATCTGGCCTTGCTCGGCCAGTTCGCGGATGCGCGACTTTGCTTCGCGGTAGCCGAGGGCGATCGATTCGTCCGCCTTGTGGAAGTCGGCCAGTCCGATCGAGGCAAGCCGCGGACGGATGGTGAAATCCGGCGGATCGCCGGCCATGCGCGCGCGCGAGATGCGGTCCTGGATGATGTTGAAGGCTTCCATCATCACGCCCATCGTGCCGAGGCGCGTCTTGGGCTGCACCTTTGGCTGGCTGAAGGTGCGCGGCGGCGGACGCCGCGGCGCGGTCTTGGCCTGGGTCCGCCCTGCCGACGAAAGGAAGGGCAGCCACGACGCGACCGGATGCCCGCTGGCCGTGGGGACCGGCTCCGGCGCTGGCACGGGATCTTCCGCCGCTTCGTGCCTCGCGTAGTGGGAGGCGCGGATCACGGCGCCGCGTCCAAAGGTCTCATGGTTGAGATCGATCGCGATCACGACGTCCGGCTCATAGGCGCGGCAGACCGATACCGGCACCGGATTGACCAGCGCGCCGTCGACCAGGTGGCGTCCGCCATGGACGATCGGGGAGAAGATGCCGGGCAGCGCATAGGAAGCCCGCAGCGCCTCGATCAGCGGCCCGTCATGCAGCCAGATTTCATGGCCGGTGCGAATGTCGGTGCAGACGCTGACAAACGGGGTCCGCAGGTCCTCGATATTCAGGCCGCCGAGATACATTTCCATGTAGGCGGCCAGTTTCGCCCCGCCGATGATCCCGGCCCCCGAGAGCGAGAAATCCATGTAGCGCACCAGCCGGGCGCGCGTCAGCGAGCGCGCGAAGTCCTCCAGTTCGTCCAGTCGGCCGGCCAGGTAGCATCCGCCGACAAGCGCGCCGATCGAGGTGCCGGCGATCATCGAGATGGCGATGCCTTCCTCGTCGAAGGCCCGCAACGTGCCGATATGCGCCCAGCCCTTGGCCGCGCCGCCGCCGAGCGCCAGCGCGATGCCGCCCTCGCTTCGGCGCGAGGGCCGGGGGCTGGTCCTCTCATTGCCGCCTGTCGTGGGGGGAACGGCGGCGCTCGCGCCTTGCGATTGCGGGGAAGACGGAGCGGCATGTTCGCCGCCGGTCGACGACCCGGCCATCGCTGCCGTCGCGCCGCCGCCAAAACCTGGAAGTCTGATCATCAAATCACCGAAACCGAGCGCTCGAATCGCCGCGCATTTCGCCGCCAACGGGATTGGCGGCGCGAACCATCAATAATGCGCTGCAATTGCTAATCAAACGGCAATTCGGTCCAAATTGTGGACGCACAGGGCGCGCTACCTTGCCGTTCAGCCTTTCGGCGCGCCATAGACCTTTGCCGGGTCGAAAAGCGGCTTGTCCGTGTCGCCCTCCAGCCGGATGGTGCCATTCTCGCCAACGATCCTGCGATAGAAACAGCCGCGCATGCCGGTATGGCAGGTGGCGCCGGCGCCGCGCACCCGCACCTTGAGCCACACCGCGTCCTGGTCGCAATCGACCCGGATCTCCGCAACCTCCTGCACGGTCCCCGATGTCGCGCCCTTGTGCCACAATTCGCGGCGCGACCGGCTCCAGTACCAGCCTTCGCCGGTCTGGATCGTCCTGTGCAAGGCTTCGGCGTTCATGTGCGCCAGCATCAGCACCTCGCCGCTGTCCGCGTCGGTGACGACTGCCGTGACCAGGCCGTCCGATCCGAAATTCGGCGTCAGCACGTCGCCCTGTTCCAGGGCGGCCGTCTCGCCGGGAGGGGGAAATCGTGTGGACATGCCTGCGCGTCTCCAAAGACGCCCTCTTGCATCGAAATCAGCGCTGGGAGAAGCGGATAAGCGTCATGAAGTTCACCTGCTCGGCCGGATCGTTCCTGAACTGCCCGGTAAAGCAGGTTGTGGTGGTGGTCGAGCCCTGCTTGCGGATGCCGCGCATCGCCATGCACATGTGCTCGGCCTCGATCATCACGGCGACGCCGCGCGGCATCAGGACTTCGTCGATCGTATGGGCGATCTGCGCCGTCAGGTTTTCCTGGGTCTGCAGACGCCTCGCGAAAATCTCGACCACACGGGCGATCTTCGACAGGCCCAGCACCTTGCCGTCCGGCAGATAGGCGACATGCGCCTTGCCGATGATCGGAACCAGGTGATGTTCGCAATGCGAGTGGAAGCTGATGTCCTTGAGAAGCACGATGTCGTCATATCCGCCGACCTCCTCGAAGGTGCGGCCGAGAATCGCCTCGGGATCCTCGTCATATCCGGAGAACATCTCCAGATACGCCTTGGCGACGCGCGACGGCGTGTCGATCAGCCCTTCGCGGGTAACATCCTCGCCGATCCAGCGCAGCAGGGTGTGCACAGCCTGTTCGGCCTCGGCCTGGCTCGGTCGTTCCCCGGCCGGCAGGATCTTGCGGCTGCGGGCATTGTCTGAATTTTTCAGCATGGCGTCCAAGCTGATTTCCTCCATGGCGATCACTCCTTGGCAATACGTCTGGCTCGCAGAATCGGACCAGTCGCGCCTCAGGTATTTTCGCCAACCCGGGCGCCGTCGGGCGGCGTGGGCGGATTGAGCTTGGCTTGACCTGGTTCCGGGGCTTTCGGGGGGCCTCCCCCTCCGGCACGGTGACCAAAGTTGGCGCATTATAGCTCACTCGCGAGGCGCGGCAAACTGGCTCGTGCATACGAACTTGGCCTCAATCACAAAATAAATTGCCGTTCAGCAGCGGTTCAGCCGGATTCTGTTCTCATGGGCTCATGGAAACGAACTGCCGTCGAACATGGCTGCTGTCGCTTTCTGAACAATGCGGCCTTGGCGCCGCGAAACGAGCAAGGAGTAATGTCATGAAGTTCGACATCCGCAAATCTGCAATCGCCGCAGCTGCATCGCTCGCCCTTGTCGGCGCCGGCTCGATCGCCGCGCCCGATGCCGCGCATGCCAATGGCAAGGTTGCTGGCGCGCTGGTGGGTGGCTTGGTTCTGGGAGCGATCCTGGGCGCGCATTCGCGTCCCGTCTATGGCGCGCCGGTCTATGGAGCACCCGTCTATCGCGTGCGCCATCCCCGCTGCCATTGGGAGCGGCAGCGCGTCTGGCGGCATCATCACCGCGTCTGGCGCGATGTGAAGGTCTGCTATTGATCCGATGATTGCCCGGACCGCGACCTTTGTCCGGTCCGGGCGTCAGCCCGCCTCGACGCCTGAACGTCGAATGCCTATATATGTGCAAGGTCCGGTCTGGAGTTCAGGCCGCAACTGGCCGAGAGGCAGGCAATGCTCGACGATATCTACAACGCGAAAATCCTTGAATATGCCGGCAACATTCCGCTCACCGGGCGGCTTGATAGCCCGGACGCGACCGCAAAGGCGCATTCAAAGCTCTGCGGCTCGACCGTGATTGTCGATCTGAAAATGGCCGATGGCCGCGTCAGCGAATTCGCCCATGACGTCAAGGCCTGCGCGCTGGGTCAGGCTTCCTCCTCCATCATGGCGCGCACCATCATCGGTTCGACCCCTGAGGAATTGCGCCAGTTGCGCTCGACCATGTACGCCATGCTCAAGGAGGGCGGGCCAGCGCCGCAGGGACGGTTCGAGGAATTCAGGTTCCTGGAGCCGGTGCGCGACTACAAGGCGCGCCACGCCTCGACCTTGCTGACCTTTGACGCGGTGATCGATGCGCTTGACGAGATCGAGGCCAGGCAGAAGGCTGTCAGCCCCGAGAAACGCGAAAAGCGCGACAAGGCCAAGGCTGCGGCCGTGGGTGCGCTGAACGCCGCAGGGATCACCTTTCGCGTACGGTGAGTTCGGACCGTGTCGCATTCTCACGCAACCCGCAATTATGACGGTCCCTGGCGCAAGACGCCGGGGCGTCTTCTCGGCACGGGGCTGATCCGCCTCTATCAGCTGACTCTTTCCGGCTTCATCGGCCAGTCTTGCCGCCATCAGCCCAGTTGTTCCGAATTCGCCTATGAAGCCGTGGCGCGCTACGGACTGCTGCCGGGTTCCTGGCTGAGCCTGTGGCGCGTGCTGCGCTGCAATCCCTGGGGCACGAGCGGCTACGACCCTGTTCCGGCCAGGATGCGGTGGTGGCCGTTGTGGCGTTGAAGCGTTTCCCTTCGCCGAGCGCCCGAGGACCGACGGGGAGGCCGCGCCCGTGAAAGCGTTCAAACCCTTGATCGTGGAGGTGACGCGCGGCGGCCGGGTCGAGAGCGAGCACCTCGTCGACGCCGTGATCGCGGACGCCTCGGGCGCGGTTCTCGCCGCCTATGGCGCAAGTGATCGGCCGGTCTTTCCCCGTTCCTCCATCAAGGCGCTGCAGGCCTTGCCCTTTGTCGAGAGCGGCGCGCCCGAGGCGTTCCGTCTGGAGCAGCGCCATGTCGCGCTGGCTTGCGCGTCGCACTGGGCCGAGGCAATGCACCTGGCCGGCGTCGGCGAAATGCTGGCCGCGGCCGGTCTCGGCCCGCAATGCCTGGAGTGCGGCCCGCAATTGCCGACGCTGAAATCCGACCAGGACCGGCTGGTGCTGTCCGGTCGTCCGGCCGCGCCGATCCACAATTGCTGCTCCGGCAAGCATTCCGCCTTCCTGTGTTTCGCGGTCCGCGAGGGGTTCGCGACGGCCGGCTATGTCGGGGCCGATCACCCCGTTCAACGCGCCGTCGCGCAGGCCCTGACCCAGACTACCGCGGTGCGCCACGACGCCGAAAATCGCGGCGTCGATGGATGCTCGATCCCGACCTATGCGATACCGCTGCGCAATCTCGCCATCGCATTCGCCCGTTTCGGCGTCGGCGAGAACGAGGGGCCGCAGCGATCGCGCGCCATGATCCGCATCCGCGACGCCTGTCTCGCATTTCCCGAATTGACCGCTGGCACGGGGGCGTTCGGCGCCCGACTCATGCGCGAAAGCGGGGGAGCGGTTTTCGCCAAGGACGGCGCCGAGGGCATGTTCGTTGGCGCGATTCCACGCCTTGGCGCGGGCTTCGCGCTCAAGGTGCGCGACGGCGCCGGACGCGCCGCCGAGGTCGCCGTGGCGCGAATTGTTGAATCTTTACTGGAGCTTGAAGAAACACAGGCCAAGGCGCTGAAAGGACTCGCACAAGCGCCGGTTCAAGATCGCCACGGAGAGGCGGTCGGCCTCGTCAGGCTGGGCGATCGGCCCGGACTTGCCCGCCTTTCCTGAATCGATCTGCGAGAAAGATCAGGTCAGCGGGCCAAGCCCTTGACGGGACTCCGCTTTGTCGTCGCGTTCCCCGTCCCGCGGCTCATTCAGTCCATATGCGCCGCCGGGGCGCTCGCCACACGCGCCTGCGGCCGGCGCATCAGCAAGACGAGTGGCATGGCGCACAGCGTGACCATCATCATCAGCCTGAAGTCGTCATTATACGAGATCATCATTGCCTGTTGGTTAACGAGCCTGTCGATGATCGAGAGCGAAGCGGGATCGCCCGCCGCCGCCGAAGGCAGGACCTGCTTGAGCACCGGGTTCAGCGCCGTGATGTGCTGCGAAAGCTCGGAATGATTGATCTGGATGTTGCGGGTCAGCACCAGCGTCACGATCGAGATGCCGATCGACGAGCCGATATTGCGCACCAGGCTGAACAGGCTTGTCGCATCGGTGCGAAAGCGCGGGTCCAGCGTCGAGAACGCCACCGTCGAAAGCGGCACGAAGACCAGGCCGAGGCCAAGCCCCTGGATCACGCCGGATTCGATGACCAGGCTGCTGTCCATCTGCGGGGTAAAGCCGGTCATCATGTGGAGCGAGAAGGAGGTCAGCGCAAGCCCGGTCAGCACCAGCGCGCGCGGGTCCACCGTGCGCACCAGCCTTCCGACCACGATCATCGAGATCATGGTTCCCACGCCGCGCGGCGCCATCACCAGCCCGGTGGTGATGGTCGGATAGCCGAAGATGTTCGACAGCATGGGCGGCAGCAGCGCCAGGCTCGCCAGCAGGATGACGCCGATGATGAAAATGAAGATCAGGCCTGTCGCGAAATTGCGGTCCCGGAAGATTTCAGGATTGAGGAACGGGTCCCTTGCCGTGACCATATGGACGATGAACACCCAGAAGCCGGTGATCGAAAGTGCCAGTTCGATCCAGATCTCGGCCGCGGAAAACCAGTCGACCTCGGCCCCGCGGTCCAGCATCAATTGCAGCGCGCCGACGCCGAGCGACAGCATCGCGAAGCCGAAGAAGTCGAAGCCGCGAATGCGCGTCGGCACCCTGGGCAGGAACATCAGGCAGCCCGCGAGCGCCATCGCGCCGACCGGCAGGTTGATGAAGAACACCCAGCGCCAGTTGAAGGATTCCGTCAGCCAGCCGCCAAGATAGTGAATATTCGCGTCACGTGTTTTGCCGGAGAGAAGCTCATCTCCGATGGCGAGAATGGCGGCTGGGACATCGAGCGGCTCGCGCCGTAGTGTACTACCCCGCCGGGCGGTGGTGGTGGAAAGTAGCGGGGGGCTTTAGCCTCCCAAGCCCGGTCTGCCGAGTCTAAGCGGAGGATCCCGTGGGGGATGAATCCCCCGGCTACTTGGGGCGGCACGGGGAGTGGGGACGGGCCCGAGGGCTTGGTGG
>JAUIBM010000657.1 GCA_030428345.1 Alphaproteobacteria bacterium
CCCAGAAGGGCGTCGCCGGCTACGACGAAAACAAGGCATTGATGGCGCTCGCCCATGGCAAATGGTCCGAGGCTGCGAAGTGGTTGGCGGCCGACCGGTTCCAAATAGTGCGCCGATATACCAATGACTATTCCCCAAGTCTCGGCGACCGCCTGCTGGAACAGGGGGACAACCTCTCGATCGAGGATAAGCGGACCCTGATCGCCATGCTGCATCGGCGAGAGGAAGACGCCATCATGGGAATCGGGCAGGAGCGCCATTGGGCGCCGTCGCCCTTCCCGGTCGAGGAGCTTGCACTGGCGTGAACACGTCGCACGCAATGATTGCGCAGGAGTCCTGATACGCCATGACGACCGTCAGGGATGTTCGTGCACTTGTCGCGCCACTGGTGAAGGAACGCCCCGATCTGCACTGGTTCGACCGATATCTGGTGCGCGTCCCGGTTCGCACCGGCTTTGCGGCAATATTCTTCGAGCGAAGTGGCGATCCCGACATTTTCCGAACGTGCCGAATCGCAATCCCGCTTTGCTCCATGTCTCCGCGCATGCCGCCTCCACAAGGTCTATGGCGGATGCGGCCGAACGCATCACCCGAGCCGGGCTGGGGGCCCTGGGCGCCCTGGCGCAAATCCGATCCCGATTATCCTGACGCGCTCCGCGAAGCGATAGAGCGCGAATTCCTACCGCCGCTCGAGCAGCTCCAAACGATACGGGACTTCTTCGACTGGATCGCCGCGCTTGACGGGTTCGAGGAAAGCGATCACCTCGGGCATCGGGTGTTCGTCGAGATCGCCTGTGGCGATTTCGACGCGGCTGCCTTCCACATGACGCAGGAGATTTACAAGCGGGGTCGCAACGCCTGCAACGAGTGGCAATCCGGGCTTGGCGACCGGCTGGCGGAGCAAGGCGACGCGCTTTCGACCGAGGACAAGCGCGCCCTGATCGCCATGCTGCATCGCCGCGAGGAGGACGCCATCAGGGCCCTCAAGCTGGAGAAACACTGGGAGCGGACGCCGTTTCCCGCAGAAGAGAAGGGGCTTGGGTGAAACACGAGCGTGCAGCAGTTTGATTTCGAACGCTGATTTGACAAGTGCCGGCAACTGTTCTCATATGCTCGCATTACGTGCATAAGTGCTGGCGAACTGATTGTAGAAGTCTCTGAAGACAACGCATATGAGATTGAAGGATTGCGATCGGTCGGAGCCCCCGCCCTTTCGTGATCGAATTGAGGCCGGGCTGGTGACAACTATGCGGGATCTTCAGCGACTGGTGAAGCCTCTGCTGGCGGACGACCCGGATCTCTTCACATTCAGCCGCTATCTGGCGGTGAAGCCGGTTAGGCATGTGATCGTGACGCTGGCTTTCGGCTACACCAGCACGCCGGAGGAATTCCGCGTCGAGGTGTGTCCGACTTTTCTGGCTGTACTGCGCCCGGGTCAGTATCCTACCATTCCAGAGCAGAAATTCTTCTGGCCCGAAGATGGGTTCTGGGACATCCGCGAGCCGGACTATCCCGACAATCGACGGATGGCCCTGAAATACTCATTGATCCCCGAGATGAAGATGCTCAACAGCTGGAGTTCTTTCGAGGAATTGTTCGATCGTTACGCCCAGAAGGGCGTCGCCGGCTACGACGAAAACAAGGCATTGATGGCGCTCGCCCATGGCAAATGGTCCGAGGCTGCGAAGTGGTTGGCGGCCGACCGGTTCCAAATAGTGCGCCGATATACCAATGA
>JAUIBM010000658.1 GCA_030428345.1 Alphaproteobacteria bacterium
GCGCGGCAAGCCCAGGATGAAGATGGGCCGGGCCGTCTCAAGGCCCATGGCGCGCCGGGTGAGAAGAAATTCGCGGGTGAAGGCGTCGGTTGCGTTGACGAAGGACAGATGCTCGTTTTCATCGTCTCCGGGAAGGCGCAATTCATTGGCGCGGCGGAAATGCTCGAACGCCTCGTCATTGCGAGAAACGTCGTCGAGCGCCTTGCCCATTGCGTAATGCAGATTCGCGTGGACCGGCGGGTCGGCCAGCACGGCCGGAGCCTTCGTCGCCTCGGTGGCGCTCTTTATGAAGTCCTCCACCTCGGCGGGCGCGAATTTCCAGGATTGCGAATAGGCATAGAGCGCTAGCCCGAAATGCGGATCGGCGCTCAGCGCCTTGCGATAATAATCGACCGCCTTGTCATGCTCGCCGATCATGGAGAGGCAACGGCCGATATCATGCAGGGTCTCGGCGTTTTCCGGCTCAAGCCGATCGGCGCGCATATAGGAGTCGATCGCCTGTCCCGGATTGCCCAGATGCTCGATCACCAATCCCAGGGATTTGTGGTTCAGTGCGACCCGGGGCTCGATCTCGACAAGCTTGCGAGCGTATTTGCGGGCCAATTGCAGATCGTTCGCGTCATTGGCGGCCGAGACCAGTCGGCGCAGGATGCCAACGTCCTTCTTGCGAACGGCAAGCGCCTTTTGAAGATGGGCGATGGCGGAGTCGAAGTCCTTTTCCGCGGCCAGCAAACCGGCGAGCGCCACCAGAGCCTCGACATTGCGCGGATTGGCGCGGATCGCCGCCTTCGCCTGGCCGATCAAGCTCATGCGCTGCATGGTCGACATCTGAACGGCATTTGCAGTCATCGCGGGATCCGTCCCTATTCAGTAGCGCCATTCCATGAAATTGCGAGCGCATTCCCAAGCACGCCAACCGGCGGGCCGCTAACAGGAGAATCAACGGGCCGCAGCGCATCAAGCCAACCAGGCCCTCGCCGATTGAATATCGCCACACCTCAAAGGTGACAAGGATTCGCACCGATTCTGTCGCCAGGCGGGTCCGGAAGCAGTAAAATATGCATTTGCCAACGCAGAATTGCTGGCGACGGCGTCGAATATGAACAGGTCACCCCGGAAAATGTGTCTTTCCCGCAACATCGACCTCAGAAGCAGTCCGACGGGGGGCTTGTGGCGGTTTCGGTCGTTGCACCCTGCGCCGCATTTTGTATGTTCATCCTCAGGTGAGGGCGAAGACCCGAACCGATGGTTCAGGGCGGTTTTGTCTGGTGACAGACTTTTCCGGCAAATTCGCTCACAACAATAATGTTTTTGACTGGAGGTCAGGACAATGAAACTCAAGAGCCTTCTTCTTGGTTCTGCGGCGGTTCTCGTTGCCGCAACCGGCGCAGCCCGCGCCGCCGATGCAATCGTGGTTGAGCCGGAGCCGGTCGAATATGTTCGCATCTGCGACGCATACGGCGCAGGCTGGTTCTACATCCCGGGCACCGAAACCTGCCTGAAGTTCGACGGCGACTTGCGCGTTCAGTACAGCTCGGTTCACTTCCATGACTATGACAGCCTTCTGTCGAACCATGGCGCCGATTACCGCGCTCGTCTGAACGTCCGCGCCAACAACGAAACCGAATACGGCACGCTGTCTTCGCGTATTCGTTTCCGCGGCGTCTCCGGTGGCGGCGCTCATTACGACGAAGTGTCGGTCAATGAGGGTCCCGGACCGGCAGCGGGCGACGTC
>JAUIBM010000659.1 GCA_030428345.1 Alphaproteobacteria bacterium
GCCGCCTACTTATCAGGAATGACACACATCCAATCAGACGTCCGCAAGCCGGCGATCGTGGACCCGTTCGGGCGCGAAATCAGCTATTTGCGCGTTTCAGTGACCGATCGGTGTGATTTCCGCTGTGTTTACTGCATGGCGGAGGACATGACCTTTCTACCCAAGCGCGACCTGCTGGCGCTTGAGGAACTGGAACGGCTCTGCACGGTGTTCATCGAGAAAGGCGTGCGCAAGCTTCGTCTGACGGGCGGCGAACCGCTGGTCCGGCGCAATGTCATGCAGCTGATCCGCAATCTCGGCCGTCATGTCGAAAGCGGCGCGCTCGAGGAATTGACGCTTACCACGAACGGCTCGCAACTGGCGCGCTTCGCGCAGGAATTGCGGGACGCCGGCGTTCGGCGCCTCAACGTCTCGCTCGACACGCTCGACGCCGATCTCTTCGCCAGGATCACGCGATGGGGTCGCCTGGAACAGGTGATGGGCGGGCTCGACGCCGCCGACCGCGCCGGCCTGAAGATCAAGATCAACGCCGTCGCCCTGAAGGGCGTCAACGAGCGCGAAATCCCCGACATGATGGCGTGGGCGCATGGACGCGGCTATGATTTCACGCTGATCGAGACAATGCCCCTTGGCGAAATCGGCGAAGACAGGACCGATCAATATCTGCCGCTCGATACGGTCCGACGCGACCTGGAGCAGCGCTACACGCTCGCCGACATCGCTTACCGCACAGGCGGGCCGGCGCGCTATGCGAGCGTGCGCGAGACGGGCGGGCGGATCGGCTTCATCACGCCGATGACGCATAATTTCTGCGAAAGCTGCAACCGCGTGCGCATCACTTGCACCGGCATGCTCTATATGTGCCTTGGGCAGGACGATTCAGCCGACCTGCGCGCGCCGTTGCGCGCCTCGGAAGGATCGGAACTTGTCTCCCGGGCGATCGACGAGGCGATCTCGCGCAAGCCGAAGGGCCATGATTTCATCATCGGCCGCAATTCCGCGCCTGCCGTTTCGCGCCACATGTCGACTACCGGCGGGTGACCTCCTCCTCGCAGCCCCGTGCGGCGGCGGTTTCGGAGAATCTGCGCGGCGCCGCCTACATGACCTTCGCGATGATGGCGTTTTCGGTAAACGACATCATCACGAAGTCGTTCACGGGTGAGTTGGGCGTCGGCCAGATGGTGCTCCTGCGCGGCCTGTTCGCCATTGTCCTTGTATTCGTGATGGCGCGCGTGGTGGGGCAGTTGCGCCCCTTGCGGATGGCGTTCCATCCGCTTGTCGCCCTGCGCTCGATCGGCGAGGTGATCGCAAGCTACGCTTTCATCACCGCGCTGTTCCACATGCCCATCGCCAATGTCTCTGCGGTGATGCAGGCGCTGCCGCTGGCCCTGACGCTGGCCGCTGCCATCTTCTTCAAGGAGAGCGTGGGCTGGCGTCGCCTTTCGGCCGTCGCCATCGGTTTCATCGGGGTGCTGATCATCGTTCGGCCCGGCGCGCAGGCGTTCAGTATTTATTCGCTCTATGTGATCGTGGCCGTGCTCGGATGCGTCGTTCGCGACATTTCCACCCGCAAGCTCTCTACCGATATTCCCTCGCTCTTCGTCACGCTCGTCACGACCGTGCTGGTGACGGTGATGGGCGGATTTCTGGCGCTGTTCCAGCCCTGGCAACCCGTCACCCAATCGCATGTCGCATTGCTGGCGGCATGCTCGGTCTTTCTTCTCAT